>JBQTJO010000431.1:0-4962 GCA_052387015.1 Gemmatimonadota bacterium | reverse complement strand
GATATACTTCTTGGGTCGGGGAGTAGGGGAGTAGGGGAGTAGGGGAGGAGGGGAGTAAGGGAGTAAGGACGGCACGATCTGTTCACCCCTACTCCCCTATACCCCTACACCCATACACCTCTACTCCCTACGGATCTGGCGACAGTTTACCCGTGTAAGACCGAGCGAACATAGCATGAAAGGTCAGAAACTTGAATTCCGGAACGTGGTCCGTGATCCTTTTGTCCCTCCTCTCTCCCCAGCAGGAGTTCCATCAGGAGGTCGACTACCGCATCGAGGCCCGCCTCGACGAGAGCACCCACGTGCTGACCGGCCGTGGCCGCATGCGCTACACGAACCGGTCGCCGGACGCGATCGACAAACTCTTCTTTCATCTGCACCTGAACGCGTTCCGGCCGAACAGCGCCTGGGCCACACGCGAGCTGCAGTTCGACACCCGTCGCTTTCAGGACCTCGGGCCCGCCGGCCACGCCTACGATCGGGTTGCGGCCATCCGCGCCGGCGGCCGGCCCGTGACGCCCGTCTTTCCGTTCGCGCCGGACTCGACCGTCATGGCCGTGCCGCTGCCCGCAACGCTGAAGCCCGGGGCGACCGTCGTTGTCGACATGGACTGGACGTCCCGGCTGGCCACCGTGCCGCGCCGGCAGGGGCGGGCGGGGCGGCACTACGACTGGGCACACTGGTATCCGCGCATTGCCGTGTATGACACCGCGGGCTGGCAGGTGCAGCCGCTGCTGCCGCAGGGCGAGTTCCACGGGGAGTTCGCATCCTATGATGTCACGCTGGACGTCATGCAGGATCAGGTGCTCGCGGCGACCGGCGTTCCGGTCTCCGGCGAACCCGGCTGGCAGGGCGCCAGCCAGAACAAGCAGAGTCCGCCGCTGCTGCGGCGCGACGCCTACGCGCCGCGCGCCCCCGTCTCGCTCGCGCTGCTGGGCGAGCCGCGCCCCGATCGCAAGCGCGTGCGCTGGCGCGCGGAAGACGTCATTCACTTCGCATGGATCACCGATCCCGCATTCGTCTACGAGGGCAGCCGGCTGGGCGATGTCGCACTGCACGCGCTCTACGTTCCGGGCGACACGCTCTGGCCGGATGCCGTGATCGAGGAGATGAAGCAGTCGATCATCTTCTTCGACAGCATCCTCGGACCGTACGTCTATCCGCAGATGACGAGTGCGCGCCGCATCGAGCGCGGCGGCACCGAGTTCCCGATGATCATGATGAACGGCGCGAATCCGCCCGTGAATCACGAAGTCGCGCATCAGTGGGCGCACGCGCTGCTGGCGAACAACGAGTTCGAGCAGGGCTGGCTGGATGAAGGCTTCGCATCGTTTCTTGGAATGATGTACGCGGAGTCGAAGGGCGGAACTCCGCGCGTACCGGTGGAGAGTATCGCGCGCCTCGATTCGGCCGGCGTGTCCCAGCCGAGCGCGCTGCCGGCTGCCGAGTTTCGCGATTTCAACATGTACCAGCTGATGACCTACACCAAGCCGTCTCTCGTCTTTCGCATGCTGCGCTGGCACCTCGGTGACCAGGCGTTCCGCAGCGGGCTGAAACTCTACTATCAGCGCAACCGGCTGGAGCACGTCGACGAGAACGACTTCAGACAGGCGATGGAGGCGGCCGCCGATACCGACCTCGACTGGTTCTTCCAGCAGTGGCTGCACACGACCGGCACGCTGGACTATGCGATCACCGCTACCGAGACGCAGCAGACCAACGGGCAGTGGCGCACGCGCGTCGAGATCACGCGCACGGGTGAGAACTGGATGCCGGTCGAGCTCGAGGTCGGAGGCGTGCGCACGCGCATCGCAACGCGCGACCGCGTCTACCATGCCTTCGTCAACACGCGGGACAAGCCGAACCTCGCGGTGCTCGATCCGGATCACATCCTGATCGACAGCGCGCGCGCGAACAATACGAGAGCGGTGGACTGATCAGCCGCGCTTCCTGAATTTGCGCAGCACGTCCTTCAGCTGTGTGCGCGGCACGCGCGTCAGGCCGTTGAACAAGCCACCGCTCGCGAGCCAGCCGCCGCCGTCAATGGTGACGCACTCGCCGGTGA
Source organism: Gemmatimonadota bacterium (assembly GCA_052387015.1). Lineage (GTDB taxonomy): Bacteria > Gemmatimonadota > Gemmatimonadetes > Longimicrobiales > RSA9 > CBJLQC01. The sequence goes on along the minus strand of JBQTJO010000431.1, from coordinate 2,897 downwards.
TGTAAGGCGCGGCGTCGCCGACCAGGAAGGCGGCGAGGTTCGCGAACTCTTCGTGCTTGCCGAAACGCCGTAGCGGGATGCGGGACAGCGACTCCTGCTCGAGTTCGGGCGTCGGCAGCAGGCGCTGCCAGGCGCCTTCCGTAGGGAACGGGCCAGGCGCGATCGCGTTCAGCCGGATGCCGTATGCCGCCCACTCTACCGCGAGCGAGCGCGTCAGCGCGAGCACGCCGGCCTTCGCAGTCGCGGAGGGCACCACGAATGCGGAGCCGGTCCACGCGTACGTCGTGATGATGTTGAGGAACACGCCGCCACGCTGACGCGCGATCATTCTGCGGCCGATCGCGTTCGTCACGTTGAAAGTGCCGTAGAGAACCGTGCGCACCACCGCGTCGAACGCATTGGGTGAGAGATCTTCCGTGGCTGCCAGGAAATTGCCGGCTGCGTTGTTGACGACGATGTCCGGAGCACCGTGGTCGCCGTAAACCGACTTCAGCAGCTCCTCGATCTGCGCCGGCTCACGCACGTCACAGGTGCCGGCGCGCAGCCGCTCGCCGGCATTCAGCTCGCGCGCCGCGGCCGCCAGCCGCTCCTCGCTGCGGCCGACGATGGTGACGGCTGCGCCCAGCTCGAGGTACTTGCGCGTCATGGTCAGACCGAGACCGGAGCCGCCACCCGTGATGAAGGCTGTCTTGCCAGCAAGTGCATCGGCTTTGAACATGCCGAAGAGTAGCGATCAGTACTCCACGTCGCCAACATCGGGCGCGGCCACGAACGCGCGCAGGCCGTCCGCAATGGATGGCTCTTCCTGCAGCAGCCGGCGCAGCCGGCGGAAAGTCATGCGCATGTGCCGCTCGCGCTCCGCGTGCGAGATCTCCTCCGCTCGCGGCGGCTCGATCCACTCCGGCACCGCTTCCACCTGCGTTTCTTCCCAGTTGTCGCCGGGCGGCTCGCCCAGCTCGCGTACGCCGACCCCGGCCAGCACCACCTCGAACGCCACGGCCGGGTCGATGTCTTCTTCCTCGGCGACGTCGTAAATCAGATCCGCGTACTCCAGCGAGTGTCCGGCCGCCACAGCCTGCTGGACCAGATCCTCGCGACGACGACTGACTGCGGTATCCAGCTGCAGGCGCGCGACGCGATTCAGCAGAGTGTCCGTCCGTTTGCTCATGCACGCGATTGGTGCAATGCATGTTCCGTCCCGTGCGGAGCATGACCCTTGCGACTCGAGTCTGAGGCTGGGTACTTTTAGACTCTTGTGCCCAACCCGTTACCCGCGTATGCACGGGGCGAACTTTTCGCACCGCGCGGGTTACCTATGACAATATCAAGTTGTTGTGGCCCAACGAATTGGGTCATCGGAAACTCGGAACACGGAGACACCCGGAGATGCAGCGTACGCTAACAAGCCGGCGACTGGCGGCAGCAGTTCTCTCCCTCCTCCTGGTCGGCACCGGCTTTGTGGCCGTACAACCCGTCCAGGCCCAGGACCCTGCGCCGCAGCCGTCTGCCAGCCGCTATCGCGTGCTGGTGCCCATGCTCGAGCGCAAGGGCGACGTTAAAAAGAACTTTGGCGAGGACGTGGCGGAGGAAGTGGCAGAGCTGATCGAGAAGCTGCCCACGCATGAGCCGGTCGATGAGAAGGAGCTGAAGGACGCGCTCCGCAAGTTCAAGCTGAAGGAAGACGAGCTCGACTGCATCAAGAACCGCCAGCTCGCGGTTCAGATGAATGCGGAGCTCGTGATGTGCGGGCAGTACGAGCAGACGGCCGGCGGCATGCAGGTGGCCGCGCAGTTCATCAGCGCGAAGACCGGCGAGACGTTCGAGATCGCGCCCTTCACGGCCGCCGAGCCGGAACAGGCCGCGCAGCACATCTACAGCTCGTTCGAGCGGTACGTGAAGCAGATCAGCCTGGCGGCGTTCTGCGCGGACTATCTCGCCAGCCAGCAGTGGCCGAACGCGCTCGAGAACTGCAATCAGGCGCTCGAGATCAATCCGAATTCGCAGGTCGCGCTCATGGGCAAGGGCATGGCCCTCTACCGCATGGGCATGGACGCGAACCAGACCGAGGTCGCGGATTCGGCCAGGCTGAATGAGGCGGAGGCCGTCTACAAGCAGGTGATCGCGCTCAACCCGGTGCACCAGGATGCGCTGCGTCAGCTCGGCATCATTACCGCACGGCTCGGCAGCGCCGAAGAGTCGCGCCAGTATTTCCGCCAGTACATGGAGCTCAACCCCGGCGACGTCGGCGTGCGTCTCACCATTGCGGCCGAAGCCCAGAAGGGCGGCGATCCCGAGGGCGCGCTTCGCATTGTGGAGGAGGGACTTCAGAACGACAGCGCGAATGTCGATCTGAACTCGTACGCCGGTCACTTCGCGATCGCCGCCGCAGGCCAAGCCGCACCCGACAGCGCGGCGCCGTTCTACGAGCTGGCGGCGAAGTACTACGGTCGCGTCTACGCCATCAGGGGCAATGACACCGATCCGGTCGTGCTTCAGAACTACATTCTGGCGCTGCTGCAGCTGCCCGGGCGCAAGCAGGAGGCACTCGACGTCGGCATGCGCGCCGTCGCGGCCAAGCCCGGCGATGCGGGCGTTTGGATGGCCTACGCCAATGCGCTGCAGGATCTCGGCAGACTCGACGAGGCGCTGGCCGCCGTCGACAGCGCGATCGCCAAGGATCCCACCACACCGCGCGCGGTGCTGCGCAAGGCGCAGTGGCTGCTCGCCGGCAATCGCCTGAACGCGGCGGTCCCGGCGTTCCAGGCCGCCGTTCAGCGCGGCGATGTCGCCGCGGAGCTCGCGACCAACCAGCTCGTCCGCGAAGGCTTCGAGAATTAACGCGCCAACTACTCCGCTGCCGCTCTCGACCCCTTCGGCGCGGCGCGTGAAGTCGCGGC
>JBQTJO010000430.1:0-13737 GCA_052387015.1 Gemmatimonadota bacterium | reverse complement strand
GATCCGGGCCGCGCCGCCCTGCTGGACCGCCTGCACAGGCAGTCAGAATGGTGAGCGAGGCAAACGCGAAACTGCGTAGGCTGCGAGTCGGCATAGTAGGCTCACACGAAGAGCTGACGCTCGGAATAGAGTGCGAATTGCGTGGGCGTCTCCCACACTTTCACGGACAGCACTGCGGCGGCCATTCGGTCCGGCAGCCGCCGCTTCATTTCATCGTAGATGTAGCGCGCCTGATTCTCCGCTGATGGCTCCAGCTCGGTGAACGGAACCAGCTCGTTCAGGTTCTCGTGATCGAGATAATCGGCGATCTCCCGCAGATGCTTCTTTACATCGACGAAATCATAGGCGATGCCGGCCTGATCCAGCTCATGCGCGGTGAGCGCCAGCTCGACCACGTAGCGGTGACCGTGCATGCGCTCGCACTTGCCGTGGTAGTTCCTCAGGAAATGCGCGCTGTCGTAATGCGCCTGTACGCTGACTATGAACATGCGGTCCTCATGACCGTTCGATTGCTATGTGCTTCGCGCTGACGGCCGGCGGCTGCTCGAGAGCGAACAGCACGGCGGCGGCCACCGCTTCCGGCGCGAGCATCTGCGCGCGCTGCGGCAGTCCGGGATTGCGGGCATAGTCGACCGCATCCCATAGCGGCGTGTCGGTCGCGGCCGGCTCGATCAACGTGGCGCGCACGCCGGTTCCTTTCAGTTCGAGATCCAGCACCTCGTGCAGGCCGCGCAGCCCGAATTTGCTCGCACCGTACGCGCCGTTGCCCGGCAGCGCCTGCCGCCCTGCGATCGAGCCGATCGAGACGATGTGCCCGGATCCACGCTCCAGCATGTGCGGCAGCAGCAGGCGGATCATGACGAACGGCGCGCGCAGATTTGCGGCGACCAGCTCGTCGAAGCTTTCGACCGAGGTTTCGGCGACCGGCGCCAACGTGAACGCACCGGCCGCGTTGACCAGCACATCGGGCGCCGCGCCGAAGTGCTCGAGCAAATCGCCGACCAGCCGCTCGACATGCAGCGAGCTCGCGAGATCGGCTGCGAAGGCCGTGCCGCCGATCGCGGCTGCCGCCTGCCCGAGCCGGTCGCGCGAGCGCGCCACCATGGCCACCCGCGCGACGCGCCGGTGACCAGCGCAGTGGCGCCTTCAGCCGACCAGGCCATGGGTAACCGCCAGCCGCAGAAACTCCTCGCGCGTCTTGATGTCCTGGAGGAAGACGCCGCGCATCGCGCTGGTGATCGTCTTCGAATTCTGCTTTTCGACGCCGCGCATCATCATGCACAGGTGGTATGCTTCGACGATGACGCCGACGCCCTGCGGCTTCAGCGTGTCTTCGATCGCTTCCGCGATCTCGTCCGTCATTCTCTCCTGAACCTGCAGCCGACGCGCGAACACATCTACGACACGCGCCACCTTGGACAGCCCTACGATGCGGCCATTCGGAATGTAGGCGACGTGCACCTTGCCGAAAAACGGCAGCATGTGGTGCTCGCACATGGAATACATCTCGATGTCCTTGACCAGCACCATGCTCTCGTGCTGCTCCTCGAACATCGCATCGCCGATCACCGAGCCCGCCGACATGTGATAGCCGCGCGTCAGCCAGCGCAGGCTCTTGTCGACGCGCTCGGGCGTGCGCAGCAGCCCGATGCGGGTGGGATCCTCACCGATCCGCAGCAGGATCTCGTGAACGATTTCCGCGAGCGTCGCATCCCGCAGCGGTTTATGCGCCGTCATATTCCACGTAATTGCGAGGAGTCTCCCACAGGACCAGCCGCTCGAGCTTCACGCCGCCCGGCAGCCGGCCCACGAGCCGGTTCCAAATGCCGACCACCAGATTCTCGGTCGTCGGATTGACGCCAGCCAGCCACGGCACGTCGAGATTCAGATTGCGATGATCGACATCGTCGATCACCAGCTGCTCGACCAGCTCGCGCAGGCGTTTGAGGTCGTAGACGAAGCCGGTCTCCGCCTCGATCTCGCCCGCGACCGTCACATCCAGCTCGTAATTGTGACCGTGCCAGTTCTCACTCGCGCACAAGCCGAATACCGCCCGATTCTGCTCCGCGCTCCACTCGGCGCGCCCGAGCTTGTGCGCGGCACTGAAATGCACTCTGCGCGTCACGCGAACTCGCGCCATTCAACCTCCTGCTTGAGCGGCAGTGGGCCGCACTCTATCTTGGCAGGTCCTTTCAGACCCGAGCTCATGTTCAGGATTCTCGCCGGCGTAAGCCTGGCTTTGCGCGCACAGACCGCTTCCGTGGCCGCGGCCTGGTCGGCACTTTGGACGTTTCCGTCCATCCTGGCGTCGGCCTTCCTGGTCGCCTGGGGAGCCGAGGCCGCTCAATTCATGATCAGCCAGGGACTCGCGCTCGCGATTCTCGCCTGGCTGCAGACGCTCCCCGAATTCGCGGTGGAAGCGGTCATCGCCTGGGAAGCAGGCAAGGACCCGACCAAGACGCACCTGGCGATCGCCAATTTCACCGGCGCCATCCGGCTCCTGGTCGGACTCGGCTGGCCAATGATTTACTTCGTCGCGGCGTTTTCCGCGATGCGCACCCGCAATCAGAGGATCTGGGCGGAGATCCAGCTGGATGACGAGCACGCGGTCGAAGTCGTCATGCTGGCGCCGCCGCTGATCTATTTTCTCTGGGTCTGGTACAAGGGCACGATCTCGCTCGTCGACGCCGCCATCCTCAACACCTTCTACATCGTCTATCTCGCGATCCTCTGGCGCGTGCCCCCCAAGAACGAGGAGACCATCGAAGACGTGGGCCGCGTGCCGCGCGCCGTGCTGCGCCTGAAGACGCGCCTGCGCTGGGCCGCCATTTTCGGCCTGTTCGCGGCGGGTGGCACACTCCTCTACTTCACCGCCCATCCGTTCTTGAATTCGATGCTCGCGCTGGCCGCCACCTTCGGCGTCAGTCAGTTCGTCTTCGTGCAGTGGGTCGCGCCCTTCCTGTCCGAGTTCCCGGAGAAGGTGAGCGCGTTCTACTGGGCTCGCAAGATTTCGATGGCGCCGATGGCGCTCATGAACATGGTGTCCAGCAACATCAATCAGTGGACCGTTCTGGCTGCCATGATCCCGATCGTGTATTCGCTCAGCATCGGCGACGTCGCCGCCTTGCCTTTCGATGGCGAACAGCGTGACGAGATCCTGATCACCATCCTGCAATCCGTCCTCGGCCTCCTGATTCTCTCGAACATGCGATTCGCGTTCTGGGAGGCGGCCCTGCTTTTCGTTCTCTGGTTCGCGCAGTTCCTGAATCCCTCGCTGCGCGATGAGATTTCCTGGATCTACGCGATCTGGGCCGGCGTGCTGGTCGTCGATTCGATCGCGGACCCGACGCGCTGGCGCGCTCAGATCCTGTTCCTTCAGCTGAGCCGCCGAGCCAAGGCGATTGAATAAAATCGCGCCTGCCGTTATATTGAATCCGGCAATCGACGTACTGGGGGGTCCACTTTTTGGGCCGACTCAATACACTTTGGGGCCGACTCTCGCAGCACGACGCAATGCCCCCTTCACGGGGGACTGCGGGAACGCTCGGGGAGGTCACCAGTCCTTAAAGACTGGGCTCCAAAAAATACCTCTCAGTACGTCAACTTTTAAATGCCGGGGCAGCCTCGAAACGAGCCGGCTCCGGCGTTTTTTACTCCGGCACATCAACAGCGGTACCAGACTTCGGCACAGTGGTTCGGCACGGCATAATTCGGTACTGTAACGTCGGCACCCTGAACCGGCACTTCACCTCGGCACTTTAAATCGGCACCCGCATACGACGCGGTCGATTCAAAGTGCCGGTTTTTTGTGCCGCTTCTGGCAGTATCGAATTTCCAGTCCCGCCGTTTTTTGTCCCGCAGTTTAAAAAATCACGGTGTTATGTCCGCCTCGGTGTGATACAAAACCTGCAGTGTGAAGCGGTCGGCCTGCTGCGGTTCATCTGTTTCCGGATTCCCGAACATCAGATGGGTGCGCGTGTCGGAGTGACCCGCGATCCCGAGTACGTGTCCCAGCTCGTGGGCGACCAGCCGTCGTACGGCGGCCGCATCGGTAGCGGCCGTGGTGCGCACCGTCACGACGAATTTGACGTTGGTGGGGGTGCCGTCGCGCAGATCGTACGGCGCGAGTCGTTCGCCACCGGGATCGAGGCAGAATGTCGTAGTCGCAAGGCCGCCACTGGGTAAACAGCTCGACAGGTCGAGCGGCGAAACCGTCCCGGAATATTCTACGACCACGTCCGCATCGGCAATCGACGATGCGCGCGCCAGCGTCACCTCACCATAGATTGCCGCATCGTTCCAAACGCGAATACCATGAGTGACTGCATCATTCAGGAATTGCGTGCGCGCAGCGGCCTCGTCGCGGGACACGACAAAGAGCTCGACGGTCTCGCCGACCGGCCACCGCAACACCAGGCCCTGAGACGTGCGAAACTCGTAGACATCCCGCAGGAACCGCTCGGGAACGGTCGGCGAATCGCACGCCGAAAACATCGCCAGCGCGAACAGCAGCAACTTCTTCATTCGCTCGCCCCCTTCCCCAGAACCGTGCCGACCTGAAAGACTATGCGCGCAACGTTGCCATCCGCTCCGCTGTCGTCGCGCAAGGTCGCAGTCCCATAGCTGTGCGTCTGGATGCGCAGATCGAGCTGCACAGGCACGCCGAGCCTTACACCGGTCGATATCCCCAATTCGAGCAGGGGCTTCACGGAGTTACCCCTGCTGAACAGCCCGCGCTCCTCGGCAAAGAGTTTGGTCATGCCGACGCCCGCGTGCAGGCCGATTCTCTGCCGATAGATGTAGCCGAAGCCGAGGATGAGGTTCGCAACCGTGGCGTTCGTAAAATCCCAGGTCGTCAGACCGTCATCACCACGCACGAGCGAGCGGCCGGCGGCAGCGCTCAGCTCGAGCTGAGTGGTCGGCCGCAGCGGAACGCGGAGCGCGAGCGTGCCGATCGGTCCGGGCTGCTGGCGCAGGCTGATGCGATGGCTGCGGCGCCCGGGAATCGAGTCATCGAGGGCGCGCGAGCTGACCGCGTCGCTGACGAGCGTCGTCGCCATGAACGCGCCGAGACGGATCTGGACGGAGGTCTTGCCGGGGAAGCCGGTCTGGCCGAATGCCGTGGGCGCGGCGGCCAGCAGACTCACAAATAAGAGGCCGAGGATAGCAAGACGAAGCGGCCGCCGATTATCGACGACCGCTCGCCAGTTCCGCAGCGCTCTCCCCGGAGTTCCCGCTCGCTGCGGATTCGTTTGCTGCGCCCGGCCATAAAGCAGGTTCGATTCCAATAGTGGCATGTCCGCTCAACTGTTCTGATAGCAAGCGTTTAGAGGAAAGGCCCCGTTCGGCGCCGGGGACGAAAGCACGAAAAATTTACGCGCTTCCGGATTTGTTTGCACGATACGACTGCAGCGTCGCCAGTTTGCGCCAGCGCCCATGCGACGTCGCCGCCGGTCGCATTGCCCGGGTGCGTAACCAGCGCCTCGAGCTGCAACACCCTGCAACGCTCGAGCTCTTTGCGGAATGACAGGCACGCGCGCTCGAAGAGCACGCGGTCGCTGCTCGCCAGGTTGATCACGTGGGATCGCTCGAGACGTGTGCACCGATTTCGTCACACGCGAGGCTCTGGTGGAACGAGGTATGCATTTTAAACGTGCAGGTTACAGGTCGTACCTGGGTTGCTGCCAGAGGGTGGATTGTGCTGTTGTTCGCCTTGTATCTGATTTTGGTTATTGCGCTGCCGATCGCGCTCAGTGGGATCATCGGGTATCGAGGTCTGCCGCGCGGCGGCGCGTGCCCGCATTGCGCGCAGGAAACACTTCCGATTCTCTCGCTTCCACTCAGGCTGGCACACCGAATCTACGGCGGCTTTTCGCTCCAGCGACGGTGGTGTCCGACCTGTGAATGGGATGGCTACGCACGCGGCATCGTCGTGAGACTGCCGGTCACCCATGTTCCGTCGGCCGCGCCGCGCCGGCGCCAGCCGCTGCGCACGCTGCAGCTGGGCGGGCGCGCATGGCACGTGATGCTCGAATCCTGGCGCGAGCGCGGCCGCTTCTATGGCCGGCTGCTCTTTATCGGGCCGTCAGGCAAGTTGTGGTCGGACCCGACGGCGGCGTTCAGTGCGGAATCGCATCACGCAGTGCTCGGCCAGGCGCACTCGCTCTCGGATCGGCTGCTCGCGTATCGATTGCGGGAAGTCATTTCAGGCTGACCGCAGCGGCTCGACACACCCGATCTCCGCGGCCGCATCACTCAGCAGGCGCTTGCGTTTCGTATAACGCAGGCGCTTCATCGCATCAGGCAGGGGGAGCCACGCGAATTCGCTGCTCTCTTGCGCGGAAAGCACGACCGCGCTCTTGGTCGTTTCGCCCAGGAAGTACGTGACCTGCTTGTGAATCAGAGTGCGCTGGCCGCCCGCGCCGGCGCTGAAGCGGTAGTCCTCGGTTTTCTGAAAGTCGGGAATCAGCCTGACTTCGTGCTCCGTGATGCCCGTTTCTTCAGTCAGCTCGCGCAATGCAGCCTGGCGCAGGGTCTCGCCCTTTTCGACGCCGCCTTTGGGAAACTCCCAGAGCGCCCGCTTGGTCAGACGCGAGAGCACGAGCAGAAACAGGCACTCATCGCCGGCGCGTCGATAGACGATCACGCCGGCGGACTTGTGCCGCTGGTGTCGAACTCTTATGCCGGAATCCCGGCTGCCGCGCTTGTGCGGATTACGTTTTCCCATGGAAAAAATCCATCGCCCTCGGCCGCGCGACCGAAGTGGCCGTACGCGGAAGTCGGCGTGTAAATCGGCCGCGCCAGATCGAGGCCGTCGATGATGCCGGACGGCGTCAGGTCGAAGTGGTCGCGGATCCACTCGCTGACCGCTCGGTCATCACCCGTGCCGAACGTCTCCACGCCGATTGCGACCGGCTCTGCGACACCGATCGCATAGGCAATGCAAATCTCGCAGCGCTCCGCCAGCCCGGCGGCGACCACGTTCCTGGCCGCCCAGCGAGTCGCATACGCGGCCGACCGGTCGACCTTGGACGGATCCTTGCCGCTGAAAGCGCCGCCGCCGTGGCGCGCGGCGCCGCCGTACGTGTCGACAATGATCTTGCGGCCGGTCAGACCGGTGTCGGTCGCAGGTCCGCCTTCGACGAAGGAGCCGCTCGGATTGACGAGCACGAGATCGCGCCAGTTCTTGCCGAGCACGGCGCCGGTGATCGCGTCCGGAATCAGGCGCTCGACGACCAGCTCGCGAATTGTTTTGGGCTTCGCCGACGCGTCATGCTGCGTCGAAACCACGACGCGCGTGATCTCGACCGGCCGCCCGTCGCTGTAGCGCACGCTGACCTGGCTCTTGGAATCGGGGCGCAGCCAGCTCGCGGTTCCATCTTTCCGGTAGCGCGCGAGCGTGCGCGTGAGTGCGTGCGCCCAAGTGATCGGCGCCGGCATGTACACCGGCGTTTCCCGGGTCGCGTACCCGAACATCATGCCCTGGTCACCGGCGCCCTGTTGCTTGCGCTCCACCTTGTCGACCGCGGTCGCGATCTCGCCGGACTGCGCGTGCAGCAGCACATGCACGCCCACGTGCTGCGCCGAGAACCGGCCGTCGTTCTCGACGTAGCCGATGTCGGCGATCGCGGCGCGCGCGATCTGCTCGATCTCCTCTTGCGAGATCGTCGCCCGGCTGCGGACCTCGCCCGCGATACAGACATAGTTCTGCGTAACGAGCGTCTCGCAGGCGACGCGCGCGTGGGCGTCGCGCGCGAGGTAAGCGTCGAGCACGGCGTCGCTGATGCGATCGGCGACTTTGTCCGGGTGACCTTCTCCTACGGATTCGCTGGTGAGCAGGAACTCGGTAGCCATCGGAGCGTTTCCTCCAAAAAAACGAAAGCCCGTGCCGTCGTTCGAGTCGGCAGCGGGCAATCGGGCGCTTTAGTGCTTTCGTTTAACGTGGGGCACAATCTGCCGGGTCAAATCCCACGCCGGGCGTATCGCCCGGACCCGCGCAAAGTACGTTGCGCCCGTGCACGAGTCAAGCAAAGGCAAGCGGCTTGCAGATGCCGTTCGGCATGCGCGATCCGCTGCAGCCTTCCAGGGACCTCGAGGATCTTCCGGTCTACGACATGGCGGAAGTTCCGATCGGCGACACGTTTGGCGTGCTGACCGAAGCGGGTTCCGGTCTGGTGCGCTACTTCGACGTCGCCATCGAGAGCCGCCGGCGTCACGTGCTGGTGCCGGTCGGCCATGCCCGCCTGGAAAAGCATCTCGGACGCTATCGACTCCGGCTGCGCGCCGCGACCGTCGGCGAGCTGGAGCACATTCCGGCCTATGAGCCGCATACGGCCTGGGACGAAGACACCTTTCAGAACGAGCTGCTCACCGCCTTTGGTCGTCTCTTCCAGGGCGAGCGCTATTACGCACATCCCGCGTTCGATCACTCCGGCCTGTACGCGGGCGCACACCCGATCGTGCGCGAGCCGCTTGCTCCCGCGTCAGCCACGGGTCTGCGCCGCCTGTCGGCCGCTCCCGATTTCGGCGTGGCGGAAGGCGAGCCCGATATCCGGGGCTGGAATTTGATCGGGGAAGCGGGCGCGACCATCGGTCGAGTGACCGACCTCATCATCGAAACGGCCGCGGAGCAGGTGCGCTACGTCATCGTGGAGCGGAACGACGGCACTGAGACCGCACTGCCGATCGGGTACGTGGACCTGGAGGATCGGACAGTGCATGCCCCGTTGAGTGCAGATGACCTGGCGCGGCTGCCGCGGCACAGCGACGATGCGTTGGATCGCGCCACGGAAGCGAATTTGCGCGCAGCGCTCGAGAGTGTGCTCTCGGGACCGCGGCGCTACCAGCGGCCGGATTTCCGGTCCGCCGCGTGAACGTTAGTCCCGCTCCAGCCGGAAGCGCACGCGCACGCTTGCATACGAGGCGAGCGAGCTGAGCGATGAGCCGGTCCGGGCCTCGAGCGAAATGCCGTCCGGCAGAATCCGGCCCAGCGTGTACTGCGTCAGCGGCAGCGCACGACACTGCTCGTTCGGCAGCAGGCGCAGGGTGCCGCTCCGGTGCGTGTAGACACCCGAACAGGTGCGGTCTGTCTCGTCGCGGTACGAAGTCGGGAGATTGCCGGTAAAGAGCGAGAACCGGCCGCGTCCATCAAAGGAAAATACGACCGGGAAAGCGAAGCCCCTGCCGTACTCCGAATACGTGCTGTTCGAGGCGAGATCATCATCGGTCGTGATCTCTCCGGTGCCGGCCCAGACGCCCTCGAGCTCGGCTTCGGAGGGTGACTGGAAAAAAACGCGCTCCGGCACATGGTCACACGCGGCGAGCGTCAATGCGAACAGGGCTGCGAGACTGCGGAACTTCTTCATACTCCACCTGCGGTGATGAATCCAATCCCGGTTCTACTCCGATAGGCCAAAGTTGTGCCGCGACTGGTTTGACAGCCCACGAGCCGCGGCCCAGTTTCGCGTCCGCATGAATTTGGTACTCGCGATTGCGTGTGACAGAGCGGAGGTCGGGGCCGACGGCAAGCTCAATGCCGAAGGCATCTACAATGAACTGTCGGCGCCGGATTTTCCGGCGGCCCACCCGAGCCTGACCGTCGTGCTGGTGATCGAATGGGAACTCCAGGATGCGGGCGAACAGCCGATCCGCGCCGATCTCATCGATCCGGACGGGGAGATGGTGATCACGATCCAGGGCCACACGGACGTGGAGCTGGCGCCCGACAATGAGGTGCCGCCGCAGACCCGAATGGTGCTGCCGCTCGAGAACGTCGTGTTCCGGCAGCCCGGACGCTACCGCCTGCGCGTTCAGGCCGGCACGACGACGGTCGAGGCGCTGCCGCTCTACCTTCGCCGACTCAGGTAGCGGAGGCGGAGGCGGAGGCGGAGGCGGAGGCGGAGGCGGAGGCGGAGGCGGAGGCGGAGGCGGAGGCGGAGGCGCAGGCGGAGGCGGAGGCGGAGGCGCAGGCGGAGGCGGGATCCCGGTGCACGGATCCCCGTGGCGGAGAACGGGTATCTATGTGCATTCAATAGCATTAATGGAGGATCCCGTGCAGGCACCACATACAGCAAATTCGCCCAAAGAGCTGGTCAAGACGCTCGCTGCGCTGTCGGAAGAGAATCGATATCGTATCGTCGAGCTGCTGACTGCGGATGGCGCCGAGCTTTCCTGCGGCGCAATTGGTGGCGCGCTCAGCCTCTCGCCGTCCCTGATCTCGCACCACCTGTCGGTGCTCGAGGGCGCCGGCGTCATCGAGCGGCGGAAGAACGGGCTCTGGACGCTGAACCGGCTGCGCCGCGGCGAGCTGTCGCGCCGCCTCGCGCGGCTGATTCCGCTGATGCAGGCAAGTTAGCGATTGGAGTGATGAGAGCGATTGGAGCGATGAGAGCGTAAATACCTCGCTCTGATCGCTCATATCGCTCTCATCTCTTTGATCGCCGCTTCATCCCCCGCCTCCCGGCAGCATCACGCCACCCGGTATCCCGGGATGTGTCATTTCCCGCGCATTCATGATCTCGTCGACTTCGGCGCGCTCGAGGCCGGACAGCTCGTACGCAACTTCGCGTGCAGTCGAGCGGCGCTTGAACGCCTCCTTTGCGATGGTCGCGGCCAGGTCGTAGCCGATGCGTGGGGCAAGTGCGGTCGCGAGTGACGGATTGCCCTCGAGCAGCTCCGTGCAGCGGTCTTGGTTGGCGATGATGCCGTCCACGCATTTCTCGGCCAGGACGCGCGCCGCCGCGGCGATCAGATCGGCCGACTGGAGCAGCGCGTGCGCCATGACCGGCATCATGACGTTCAGCTCGAAGTAGCTGCCCAGGCCGCCGACCGTGATCGTGGTGTGATTCCCCATGACCTGCGCCGCCACCATGGTCACCGCCTCGGGAATGACCGGATTCACCTTGCCGGGCATGATGCTCGAGCCCGGCTGAATCGCAGGCAACGTGATTTCGGCAATGCCGGCGCGCGGCCCACTCGCCATCAGCCGCAGATCATTCGCGATTTTCGAGAGCGAAACCGCGAGCGTATTCAGGGCGCCGTGCGCGTAGACCACCGTGTCGCGCGTGCTCTGCCGCTCCAGATGGTTGGCGGCCTCCCGGAAATTCACCCCGGTCGCCTCGCTCAGCCGCGCGATCGTCTGCTTCGCAAATTCCTCGTGCGTGTTGACGCCCGTGCCGACCGCGGTGCCGCCCAACGGCAGCTCGGCCAGATCCAGCATTGCCTCGCCCACACGACGGATGCCGAACGCGATCTGCGCCGCATAACCCGCGAACTCCTGGCCGAGGCGGACCGGCGTCGCATCCATCAAATGCGTGCGGCCGGACTTCACAATCGCGTCAAACTCGCGGGCCTTGCGGTCGAGCGCGGCCTCGAGCAGGCCGAGCGCCGGCACCAGCTCGTTCTGCATGCGGACGCAGGCCGCGACCTGCATGGCTGTCGGAATCACGTCGTTCGAAGACTGCCCGAGGTTCACGTGGTCGTTGGGATGAACGCGCTGCGCGCCGATCTGGCCGCCGCGCATCTGAATCGCGCGATTCGCGATCACCTCGTTCGCATTCATGTTCGACGATGTGCCGCTGCCGGTCTGGAAGATGTCGAGCACGAAGTGCGCGTCCAGCTTGCCGTCTATGACCTCCTGCGCGGCGGCAATCACGTCACGCGCGACGTCTTCGGGCAGCAGCCCCAGCTCGCGATTGGTTTCCGCCGCCGCCTTCTTGATGGCGCCCATGGCGGCGACGAATGCGCGCGGGAAGCGCAGATCGCTGATTGGGAAGTTTTCGACGGCGCGCTGCGTCTGAGCTCCCCACAACGCATCACTCGGCACTTTCATCTCGCCGAGCGAATCTTTCTCCACGCGATAGTCACTCATGATTCCTGCTCACTTTTTCGGAGGCGCCGAAGGCCTGACGTCGACGCGGCTGGGCAAGGTGCGCTGCGGCGTGACCAGCAGATCGAGCACGATCTGCGCAATGTCCTGCGGCTGAATCATCCAGTCGGAGCTGCTGTGGCGCGATCCCTGGAAATCGGTGGCGACGCTGCCCGGCATGATGTAGCTGACGCGCACCCCGTCGTGCCGCACTTCCTGCATCAGCGCCTCACTGAATCCGATCAGGCCGAACTTGCTGGCATTGTAGGCCGCGCCGCCGGGAAACGCGTTCTTGCCGGCCAGGCTGCCAATGTTGATGATCCAGGCCGAGCCGGCCTGCTTGAGGTGGGGCAGCGCGGCGTGTGTGCAGTAGAACAGCCCGTTCAGATTGGTCGCGATCACGCGGTCCCAGTGCTCGGGCGGCATCTGCTCGACCGGCGCAAACTCTCCGATGCCGGCATTGTTGACGAGAATGTCGAGGCGGCCGAAACGCTCGGTGGTCGCGCGCACGAGCCGCTCGCAGTCGGCATGCGAGCGGACATCGCAGCCGACGCCGTGCGCGGCGCCCGGTCCGCGCGCGGTCAGCTCCTGCGCGAGGCGTGTGCTGGCGCTCTCATCCCGGGCCGACACCACGACATTGCAGCCGGCGGCGACCAGCGCCTCCACGATCGCCCGGCCAATGCCACGGGTCGAGCCGGTGACGATCGCGGTTTTTCCGCGCACCTGTTCCATGACCCCCTCACTTCGTGCGGGCTGAGTTTAATTGCTCGGCTCCGGGGGCGCCACTAGCTTTTGCGGCCATGAACCTGCACGGCAAGGCGGCACTCGTGACCGGCGGCGCGCGCCGCGTCGGCGCGGCCATCTCGCGTGCGCTCGCGCGCGCGGGCGCGGGCGTGGTCATCAATTATCACAGCTCGGAGGCCGAGGCCGAGCAGCTGCGCGCGAGCCTGCAGGCCGAAGGTGCGCGCGCGACGACCTTCCGGGCGGATGTCTCGAGCCCGCAGCAGATCGCCGATCTGATCGAACACGTCGCCGACAGCTTCGGCCGGCTCGACATCGTGATCAACAACGCATCGCTGTTCGAATCGATGCCGGTCATGCAGATCACCGAGTCGATGTGGGATCGCGTTCTCGACACGAATCTCAAGGGCCCTTTCTTTGTCGCGCAGCGCGCCGCTCCGCTGATGCGCGACAGCGGCGGCGGCAACATCATCAACATTGCGGATCTTTCGGCGTTTCAGCCGTGGCCGTCCTACGCGCACCACAGCATCTCGAAGGCGGGCCTGGTGCAGCTGACGCGCGTGCTCGCGCGGGCGCTCGCACCGGAAATTCGCGTGAACGGCGTCGCACCGGGCACCGTGCTGCCGCCCGACGGGTATGACGGCACCGGCGGCGACGGCACCTCGGACCGGCGCGTGGTGGCTCCGAAGGGAACACCGGAGGACGTCACACGCGCTATCGAATATCTGCTGGAAAGCAACTTTGTGACCGGTCAGGTCGTAATAGTAGATGGCGGAAGATTGCTGTTATGACCGGAGCACGATGAAACGTCTTCTCGTAGTTGCAGGACTCACTTCGATTTTTGCGGCATGCAGCGGCGCCGACGCCCAGAATTGTCCGGGCGTCGAAGAGCTGCGTGCCTACAAGCCACCCGAGGCCACGCGCGTCTACGCGCGCGATGGCTCGCGCATCGCCGATCTGTCGCCGGAACGGCGCGTCGTGGTCGAGCTGAACGAAGTGCCCAGGATCGTCTGGAGCGGCTTCGTCGCGGTCGAGGACCGGCGCTTCTGGGAGCATGGCGGCGTGGACCTGCGAGGCTTCGGCCGTGCGCTGGCGCGCAACAAACAGTCGCTCACGATCGGGGAAGGCTT
>JBQTJO010000429.1:0-19643 GCA_052387015.1 Gemmatimonadota bacterium | reverse complement strand
ATTTGCGATCACCCGGGCATTGCAGCGGTGAGCTTCGTGGGCTCGACCGCGGTCGCGAAAGTCGTCTACCGGCGCGCGACGGCGAACCTGAAGCGTGCCCTCTGCCTGGGCGGCGCCAAGAACCACCTGATCGTGCTGCCGGACGCGAACCTGGAGATGACGTCGAGCAACGTGGTCGCATCGATGTCGGGATGCGCCGGGCAGCGCTGCATGGCCGCCAGCGTGATGGTCGCGGTGAGCGACACGGATCATATCATTCAGCGCATGGTGGAGTATGCGCGCGCGATCGTCCCGGGACGCGATGTCGGACCGGTGATCAGCCGGGTCGCGAAGCAGCGCATTACCGCCTACAACGACGAGGCGGTCGCCATGGGCGCGCAGTTGCTGGTCGACGGCCGTAGTGCTGTCGTCGATGGACGTGAAGGCGGTTACTACATTGGGCCGACGCTGCTCGATCATGTCACGCCGGACATGCGCATCGCGCAGGAAGAGGTCTTCGGCCCGGTTCTGGTGATCGTGCGCGCGCCGGACGTGGACGCGGCGCTGCGCATCGAGAACGCGTCGGCGTACGGCAACGCGGCCGCAGTCTTTACGGAAAGCGGCGGCATGGCGCGTTACGTCACCGAGCGCGCATCGGCGGGCATGGTCGGTGTGAACGTGGGAGTCCCGGTGCCGCGCGAGCCCTTCAGCTTCGGCGGCTGGAACCAATCCAGGTTCGGCGTCGGCGATCTGACCGGCCGCGGCTCGATCGAGTTCTGGACGCAGTCCAAGAAGACCACCACGAAATGGAATAAAGAAGCCGGCGTCAATTGGATGTCATGATGCACGTTCAGGATCGGCAATGACGGCGCGCGTCGTTGCGCTGCGCAGCGCGGTCACGCTGCTGTGCATCGTGAGCGCGGCTCTGATTGCGCTCGTCACGCCGCCGCCACAATGGCTCGGTGCGCAGCTGGCGGTTATCTGGATCGCGCGACTGACGGTCTGGTTCGCGTGTGCGCTGGCACTGAGCATCGTTTGGCTGCAGGCTCGTCACGCTGCGACACCGCCGCTCGCGCTGTTCATGACGTTCGGCAGCCTGGGTTGTGCGCTGGCTACCGCCGCGATTGTGCGGGATCCGCTGATCGCGGGCCTGCCGCGCACGGCGACGGCGGCGGCCGCCGTGATCAGCCTGCTGCTCGCCACCGCGGCACTCGCTCGCGTTTCGATCACGTTCCCGCGGCCGTTCACGCGCGGCGATCTGTTCGCCCGCCTCGAAACCTGGCGTCCGGCTGCCGACCGCAAGCGGCAGCGTGACCGCACCTACTACCGTTACCGGAAGTTCGACAACTGGTTCATCGGCTGGATGGTCGCGCTCCTGCCACGCGCCCGCCGTAAAGCGGCAATCCGCACATTCGTGCAACAGAGGCGGCAGAATCTCGTCGGCGGCAAGCCGCAGCTGCCGACCAGCTGGCTTGGCCTGCCCTGGAGTGCGTGGCGGATCGGGATTGCGGCTGCCGGCGTTACGGCAGTGCTGTTCGCGGTTGCGCCAAGGGAGGCGGCGCTCCTCACTGCCACACTCGTGGGCGTCATCCTCGTGATTCACGCATGGGTTTATCTCGCGCTCGGCTATCAGCTCGGCGATGCAGTCGCGCGCCGCCAGATGATGTGGGTGTTCACCGGTTCCGTAGTGGCCATCGCCGTCATCAGCGTAGCCGGTATGCTGAGCTTTCTGATGGAGCTGTTCTTTGCCGGCACCGCGCTGGCCGGACTCGAAATCTACCGCGACGGACCGCTCGCCAGGCTGCTCGAGGGACCGGTTTCCTCCGGCTCATTTCTGCTCGGCGGGTTCGTAGTGATCGCGTCCTTCGCAATTGCCATCTTCCGCTACGGTGCGCTGGATCCGAAGCTCGTGATCCAGAACACTGCTCTGTATGGTGCAGTGGGCTTCCTTCTGACTGGTGCGTTCATCGTGCTGGAAAGTGTGGCCAGCTCGGTGATCGAAAGCCGTCTGGCGCTGCCGGCTTCGGCGGGTAGCTGGATCGCCGGTGCGGCTGTCGCGCTCAGTTTCGGGCCGCTGCGTCTGGCCGTCATGCGCAGGACTTCGGCGATCGTCGATCGGATGATTCCCGCAACCGCGCTCGCGGAAGGCAATCGCAGACTCGCGGCCATCGTCTTCACCGACTTGGTCGGTTATACGAGCCTGACCGCCATAAACGAGCGCCAGGCGCTCACGGCCGTCTCGCTGCTTCACAAGGAAGCACGGAACATCGCAACGCAGTTCGGCGGCCGTATCATCAAGAGCATCGGCGACGCCGTGCTGATGGAGTACGGCAGCGTGGATGCCGGCTATCGCGCGACCGAGAAGCTGTACCGGCAGTATGCGGCCGGTTGCGAGGTGCTCGGGCTCGAGCGCGTCGCGCTGCAGAGCGGATTGCACTGGGGTGAAGTCATCGAGGGCCGCGACGGCGATGTCTTCGGCGAGACCGTGAACCTCGCGGCCCGCCTGCAGAGCCTCGCCGACTCGAACCGGATCATTCTGTCCGCGACCGCCGCGAGCATGCTGCCGGAGCTCACGCGCATCCGGCTGGAGCGACTCGGACACCAGCAGCTCAGGAACGTCGCGACGCCGGTGGAATGCTATCGCTCGGACCTGGTACCGGCCTGAGCCATCGCTCTTATCACTCTTATCGCTTTTATCGCTCTCATCGCACTATTCGCCCCCTGGAGGGTCCATGAGCGTCGACACATCGGTCGGCTTTGCCGGCATCAAGTTCGAGAACCCGTTCCTGCTTTCATCGGCGCCACCGACCGAATCGGAGAACAACATCCGGCGCGCCTTTGATGCCGGCTGGGGCGGCGTGGTCATCAAGACCGTCGGTCTGCATCCAGTGGTGAACGTATACGGCGCGCGCACCAAGTTCATCCGCACCACCCCGGAAACGAACGAAATCTCGATGAAGAAGCGGGCAGGTGCGGCATTGCACTCGTCCTGGAACTGGGAGCTGATCTCGGACAAGCCGCTCGACTGGTGGATCCCGGTGATTCAGCGGCTGAAGGCGTCGTATCCGAACAAGGTCCTGATTGCATCGATGATGGCGGGCTCGGGCAGCGACAAGGAGCATCGCGCCTGGCAGGAGCTTGCCATGGGCTGTCAGGAGGCGGGCGCGGATGGACTCGAGCTGAACTTCTCCTGTCCGCACATGGACCGTAAGGACATGGGCTCCAACATCGGCAAGGATGAGGGCCTCTGCTCGACCGTGACGGAGGCGGTGAAGGAAGTCGCACGCGTTCCGGTGTGGTGCAAGCTGACGCCTTCCACGACCGACATCGTGTTGGAGGCGGCGGCGTGCTTCCGCGGCGGCGCGGACGCGATCGTCTCATCCAATACCTTCCCGGCCCTGCCGCCGATCGATCCGGATACGCTCGAGTTCGAGATGAACGTGGATGGGCTGGTGTCGAGCGGAGGCATGGGTGGCCCGGCGATACTGCCGATGTCGCTCGCCAAGATGGCGTCCATGACGCGTGCGTTCCCGGACAAGAGCTTCTCCGGCATTGGCGGCGTCAGCGATTTCCGCCAGGCCGTCAACTACTTCCTGCTCGGCTGCGGTACGGTGCAGGTCTGCACATCCGCCATGCTCGATTCGGCGATCGGCCCGAACGTGATCCGCGCGCTGAATGCGGGACTGATCGAATTCATCGAGCGGAACGCGGACAAGGGCTGGACGCGCGTCGAGGATTTCCGTGGCATTCGCCGCGAGAGGATCGTGGCGCAGTCGCAGATCCGGCGGCCGGACAAGGCGGATTATCATGGCGGGTATACGGAAGAGTTCGAAGGATACGCGGCGCCGGCGATTTCGGCGTAATCCACACAGATTACACGGATTACCACAGATTTCGCAGAGCGCGAGGAGCTTCGGACGGATTCGTGAATAACGAACGCGAGGAATACAAATTCGATGTTTAATTTTGTTTGCTTCCTCGCTTCTGCCGGTATCTGCGTGCTGGTCAGTGCCACGCGCTCAGTGTAATCTGTGTAAATCCGTGAAATCTGTGTGTAACTACATTACGGGTAACCATGAGCACCGCCCTTGAGAAATCTCTGCAGTTACCGCCCACGTCTCACGTGCCGCGTCCATACAGCGGACCGAGCCGCGAAGAAGTCCTGAGCCTGCGGCATCAATTCGTGAATCCGGCGGTCTTCACGATCTATCGCGAGCCAATCATGATCGTGGAGGGCCACATGCAGTACCTCTACGACGAAACCGGCCGCCGCTATCTCGACATGTTCGCTGGCATCGTCACGGTCTCGTGCGGGCACTGCCATCCGCGCGTCACTGCGGCCATCAAGCAGCAGACCGACACGCTCCAGCACGCGACCACCATCTACCTGCACCCGAATTACGTGCAGCTCGCGAAGAAGCTCGCAGCCAAAATGCCGCCCGGCCTGGATGTGACCTACTTCGTGAACAGCGGCAGCGATGCGAATGATCTGGCGATCGCGATGGCGCGCCTGTACACCGGCAACAACGATGTGATTGCGTTGCGCAACGCGTATCACGGCGGCTCGCCCAGCGCCATGGGTCTGACCTCGCATTACACGTGGAAGTTTCCGATGCCGCAGAACGTGGGCGTGCATCACGTCGTCAATCCGGACCCATACCGCAGTCCGTTCGCGGGAACGGCGGAAGACATCGCGCGCGCCAGCGCCAACGAGATCGGCGAGACGATTCGCTTCTCGACACCCGGGCGCATTGCCGCGTTTATCGCCGAGCCGCTACAGGGGGTGGGCGGCGCCACGCACGGCGCGACCAATTACCTGAAAGAGGCGTACGCGATCGCGCGCGAGTACGGCGGGCTCTGCATCGCGGATGAAGTCCAGACCGGCTTCGGCCGCACCGGCGCGCACTACTGGGGCTTCCAGAATTTCGACGTCGTGCCCGACATCGTCACGATGGCCAAGGGCATCGGCAACGGTGTGCCCCTCGCGGCTGTGACCACGCGCATGGAAGTCGCGCGCGCGCTCACGCAGCGCATCCACTTCAACACCTTCGGCGGCAATCCCGTGTCCATGGCGGCGGGACTGGCGGTGCTCGACGTCATCGACGAACAGGGTCTGCAGGAGAACTGCCGGGTGCTGGGCGAGCGCTGCCTGCGCGGGCTCGAAGAGCTGAAAGGCCGGCACCGTCTGATCGGCGATGTGCGCGGCATGGGGCTGATGCTCGGCATCGAGCTGGTGCGCGACCGCGCGACGCGCGAGCCGGCCAAAGCCGAGGCGCTCGATGTGTTGGAGCACTGCCGTGAACTGGGCATGCTGATCGGCAAGGGCGGGCTGGACGGCAACGTGTTACGCATCAAGCCGCCCATGTGCATCACGGCAGCGGATGTCGATTTCGCGCTTGACGTGCTCGATCGCGCGCTGACGGCGGTGTCGGCCTAGTGTCCCGTCACTAGGAGTGACGTTACGGCTGAAATCAGCGGAGCCGCCAGCCGAGTGCGCCGGCGGCTCTCTTGATCACGCTTCAGTCGAGGTCGCGCCGGGTGCTGCCGCGACGGCCGCTTTCGCCTTTTGCCTGCCGCGTTGTCCCCTGCCTCGAGCCGGCCTGCTGAATGTGCTGTTCGCGATTGTGCGTCTCGAGCTGCTGTCGATCGTCGAACTCCTTGCCGCACGTTTCGCATTTGAACTCATGTCGCTCTGCCATGGCAACCTCCCCAGGTTGGTTTAGGAAATCAGGCACTCTCGAAGGTGAGCCGCTCGCCGTATGCCGCTTCGGTGAACGCCTCGATCGCTTCGCGCATGCTCAGCTCTGGAAACTCCATTTCAGCCACATCGCTCTGACCGACGCCGAGCCGGCCGGCTTCCCACAGATGCCGGACCGCCTGCACATCGAAACCGAGCAGCTGGGCGCCGGCCACATCGGCCGCCAGCGCATCCGTGCTCGCGATTACCATGCCGGTTTCGACCGCATGGCCGGCCAGCGGCCCGGTCGCGATCATGGCCGGATGGCCGACCGTGATCGCCAGGTCGATCGGAAACCGCTTCGCCATTGCCGCAATGAAGGAATGCATGTCGTCGAAAAACGTGTTGCGGTGGCGCTCGCTCGAGCGCGGGTGGCCGTAGTAGTCCGCGGCCGGGAAGGACATCGCAATGTTCTTGAGCGCGAGCGTGACGGTCGCGGTGCGATGCAGCTTGAGCTGGCTCAGCACGATCAGCGTCTCGTATTCCAGCACGCGCGGGTTGACCTTGACCAACTTCTGCGGTCCGGCGACCTCCTTGTCCGGTGCATACGTCAGCTCGACATCCGTGAACGGCTCGCGATTGTGATCGAAGAAGCTCGCGCCCTCCGCCTGAACGACGTCCCACATGCCGCTGTGGCGGAACACGTCTTCGGTTTGGGCCGTGCCGGCGCCGCCGGTCACGACCACTGCGCGCGGCTGGTGCGCGTTCACGGCGCGCAGCACGGCACGCAACGTGTCCGGCTGCGTGACACCGGTGCTGTCTTCCGCCGAAGCCCAGGTGTCGTTCGGCTTGATTGCGACGAGCTTGCCACGCACCAGCCGCTCGAGCGGCATGTGCGCGAGCGCGCGCTCGATGGCGCGCCCGATCTCCTCGATGTCCTGGGTGATCGCGACCAATGCCATAGCCGCTACTCGCGACCGAACTGCTTGCGCAGCTCGGTTTTGGCGCGCTCGAGCACGCGCCGGCGACTCGCAGGCAGATTCTGGCCGGCCCGATTGATGTAGAAGGTCAGCATCGACATGGCGGACTGATACGGCGTCGCCTTACGGCGGCGACTCCGTTGCGCCGATCGCTTCAACGACGTCGCGATGCGCTTCGGATCGCGCCACGTAAAGACGTCACGGTCGAGGTCGAGCGCGTTGCTGCGCTTGGTTACGGCACGCGACCACCGCTTGCGCGGCGCCTTTTTCGCTGTCTTCGTCATGGCGATCAGGGGCGAGCCTCCTGCTGACTGAGCGTGTGCAGTAATCCAGTGACACTCAGACTGCAAGATCTCTACCTCGACGCGCGCGACTTGCGCTGCTTCAGCACGATGATGAGCCAGCCGGTGACGGCGATGATTGCGAAGCTGAACCACTGGATCGCGTAGCCCAGATGGGGGCCTTCGTCGAGGGCGGGCGGCGGCTCGCGCGCGGGCAGCGCGGGCGCTCCGTCGGTGGCAAGCAGTCGCACGTGGACGGCGCCCAGACGATACGGAAACTGCGCGCGCAGCCTGCGCTCGTCGCTGGCGTACCAGACGCGGCGGAACGCGGTGTCGCGCGCGGCATCGGCGGTGTCCGTGGTGCTGCCCAGGCGTCGCTCCTGCCCCGGAAAGGGCAGGACGAGCGCCGTGTCGCCGGCCAGGCTGTCGCGTGGCAGGGCGGACAGGTCCACGCTCGCGCCGTCGGCCGCCGGCAGCCAGCCGCGATCCGCGAGCAGCGCGCTGCCATCCGGCAGCAGCACGGGCGTGAGCACGTGCGCGCCCGGCGCTCCCCGAAACGCGCGTCCCGGCAGCACGATCGAGCGATCGTTGTCGAGTTTCCCCGCGATCATGATGCGGCGGTGCAGCCAGCCTGCGCTGTCCCCAGGCGCGCGTGTCAGCGCCACCGCCGGCGCTTCGAGCCGCGACTGCAGCCGCGCGTTGCGCGCGCGCCGCTGCTCGAGGCGATCGAGCTGCCAGATGCCGAGGCGCACGCACACCACGGCGACCGCCAGCACCAGCAGGGTCGCCACCACGCCGCGGGGCGTGACCTCGAGCGTCCTCATGGCGCGAACGCGCGGCCGCCGGAGCCCTGGTAAACGTATTGGAAGGTGACGCACCCGGGCCGTGCGCCCGGACAGTAGTAGCTGAGGAGACGCAGTTTGGCGTAGCGACCGCCGGCCGTGCGCGCCACCCACACGTGCGGTTTCGGTTTGAGCACGTGACTGGTCCAGCTGTAGTCGTACCAGCGCGCGATGGCGGCGTTGCTCGAGTCCTTGCCCGCGCTGGATGCCGCATAGCCGCCGGCCGGGGCTTCGGTCAGCGACTCGAAGCTCACCGCACCGAGATCGATGATGCCGCCGCGGCCGTCGAAACCTGCGCCGCCATTGGCAATGATGTGAAACCGGCGAAACGCGAGATCCCACCCGGGTTCGGCGCTGGTGCCGAGGCTCCCGCGCGCGAAAGAGAAATACTGCCACCGGTCGGGCGCTGAAGCGTCGATCGTGTAGATCAGGGGGCCAATCAGCGAGTCGCCGCTCACGTGCACGCCGGGCGCTGTGGGCGCGTATGCGGGTGGAGCGGGACGCTGCAGCGAGAACGCCACGAAGATCACGCCGGCTGCGACAATCGAGCCGATAATGAGTGAGGGGGTGAGCCGAGGCTTCATGAGACGTTGACGCGCACGTTCACGTTCACGTTTACGTGGACGGTCGTCATCTCGAACATCAGACGCGCGCGTTCGAAGAGCCTCCGTCCACGTGCACGTGAACGTGAACGTGCACGTGAACGTCCGTTTTCATTTGTCGTAGCCAAGAAACTGCTTCAGCCGGCTCAGGTACGCGAGCAGCGCGATACCGAGCAGCGCAAACACCAGCGCGAGCACGAGCGCTCCGGTCCGGCCCTCAGCCAGGTACACGCGCAGCTCCCAACCCGCAAAGCCGAAGCAGAAGAGTATGGCCGCGGCGATCAGGAACCGGTGAAACGCGATCAGCGACAACATGGCGCTCTCATCACTCCAATCACTCCAATCGCTCCCATCGCTCTCATCGCTCTCATCGCTCCCATCGCCCTATTGCGCCAGCTCCTCTTCGAGGTCGTGACTCAGGTTCTCCCGTACTTCCGGATGCCGGTAAAGCAGATACCCGGCGATTGCGCCTGCCGCGACCAGATTGCCCGCCAGGATGAGCCACCAGCGGATCGCGTCCAGCAGCCAGGCCGCCACAATGCCCAACAGGCCAATGAACATAACCTCGAGTGTGACGAACAGCAGTACCAGAGCCAGCAGCACGTGCGGCTCGCGGCGCGCGCCCTCGACCAGCGCGGATGCGAGCAGGCCGACCAGCATGAAGGCGACCAGGTGCAGGCCCGTGTAGCCCACCACGGTTTCCATGCTCACCTGCACCTGTGCGACGCCACGTGCGCCGAAGAAGAGCGCCGAACCGAGCGCGCCGGGTGTGAACAGCGGGCGGCCGTTGATGGTGTCGATCACCAGGAACCACGCCATCACGGCAACCGCGCCGAGCAGTCCGGCCATCAGTCCTTCGCGAATCGTGCGATGGTCGCGCAGCATGTCGCGCAGGCGCACCCGCTCGCCGGGCGCGGTCAGTGACAGGTAGCCCATCAGACTGATGCCCGCGAGGATGTTGCCGGCCAGCACTTCCGGCCAGCCCAGTGCGCGCACGACGTTGGTGCCGGTCATGATCACGCCGGCGTAGAAGATCAGGTCGAAGAGCAGAAAGCCGAGCACCAATCCCAGCACGAACAGCGGCGGCAGCCCGGCCTTCTCCACCAGCCATGCCACGACCATGCCGACCAGCACGAATGCCGCGAAATGGAATACGGTATACACGGCGATCAATGCGATGGTGGGCGTGCCCTGAAGGTCGAGCAGCGTGTTCGCGACGAAGGTGGGTGTGTGGAAGGGCGCGCGCTGCACGGTGTCGATGACGAGAAACCAAACAGCGAGGACGGCGGCGCCGATCAGACCGGCGACTGCACCGCGGGACCAGGTTCCCTTGAATCGCATTATGTTCTCCTCCGCTGTCGAATGACGAAAACGAGAACGCCGATGCCGAGAGCCACTGGTGGCAACGCCATGACCAGACCGCCCCAGAACATGCCGACCATCAGATCATGCATCATTGGCTCACCATTTCTCGGCCAGCACGATGACCACCAGGATGACCGCGAGCGGCAGGGGCGCGGCCGCCATGACCCAGAGTTTCCGCGGCTCGAACTTGAGATGCATGTAGTACATCGCGACCAGCAGCGCCTTCCACACCGCCATCGCGAGCAGGAGCAAGATCAGGACCTGCCTGGGAATGCTCGACACGAACGCGACGCCGACCTCGGCGAGCGTGAGCACGAACAGGACCACCCAGATCAGATAATAGTTCGGCGTCTTGTGCTCGATCTGCGTTTCCATGATTCCGGCTCCCCTAGATGAGGTAGACGATCGTGAACAGGATGATCCAGACCAGGTCTACGAAGTGCCAGTACAGGCCCATGGCTTCCACACCGGCGTAGTTGTGCTGCGCGTATCGGCCGCGGTACGCCTGAAAGACCGTGAACCAGAGGCACAGCACGCCAATGGTCACGTGCGCGCCATGGAAGCCGGTCATGGTATAGAAGGTCGCGCCATACAACGGACCGCCCAGCACCGTCTGCCCGTGGTGACGGCCCAGCGCGTTGTACTGATCGGCCATGGGCACGAAGCCCTCCTGCGCCAGCTTGTAGTACTCCACGGCCTGAACGCCCAGAAACACCATACCCAGCAGCGCCGTCGCGACCAGGAACTTGCGCAGCCCGGCCTGGTTGCCGCGCTCGACTTCGGCGAAGGCCTTGACCATGGTGACGCTGCTGCAGATGAGGATGAACGTGTTGAGCGCGGTCAGCGGCACGTTCAGCACGGTGCCGGGCGCGGCGAACTGCTCCGGGCTCGCAAAGCGCAGGATGATGTAGGAGCCGATCAGGCCGGTGAAGAACATCACCTCCGAGAGCAGGAACACCCACATACCCAGCTTGACGTTGTAGACGCCGAAACTGGAGGGACCTCGCTCCATGCTTGCGACCGCTACAGTGCTCATTCGATCATGGCTCCCTTGAAGGACCTAATGATGCGGTACCGGCACCGCTTGCGCGTCGGACGGGTCCGTTTGCGTCAGGAAGTCGGCCTCGGTCTCCGGCGAGCTGTACTCGTATGCTCCGCGGTAGACGATCGGCGTTACGCCGCCCCAGTTGCCGTGCGGCGGCGGCGATGGCGCGGTCCATTCCAGCGAATTGGCTTCCCAGGGATTCGCACTCGCTCGTTTGCCGCGGAACAGGCTCCACAGGAAGTTGAACGCGAAGAGCAGCTGGGCGGCTCCGAGCAGCAGCGCGCATACCGTGATGAACACGTTGGTGTCCTGCATGCGCGCGATGTGCGGGTACTGCGTCGGATCGTAGAGCCGGCGCATCATGCCGCCCGAACCGAGCATGTGCATCGGGAAGAACGTCAGGTTGAAGAAGACGAAAGTGAGCGCCCAGTGCACCTTCGAGAGCCGCTCGTTCATCAGTCGGCCGAACATCTTCGGATACCAGAAGGTGATCGCGGCGAAGATGCCGAACAGGCTGCCGCCCACCAGCACGTAGTGAAGGTGGGCGACCACGAAGTACGTGTCATGGAGCGGAATGTCGGCCGGCGCGGCCGCCAGCGGAATGCCCGACAAGCCGCCGATCACGAAGAGCGCGACGAACGAGACGGCGTACAGCATGGGCGCATGCAGCCGGATGTTGCCGCGCCAGAGCGTGCTCAGCCAGTTGAACGTCTTGATGGCGGAGGGCACCGCGATGATCAGCGTGGTGACCATGAAGAATCCGCCCAGCAGCGGATTCATGCCGCTCATGAACATGTGATGGCCCCAGACGATCCAGCCGATGAAGCCGATCGCGATGAGCGCCCACACCATCGCGTGGTAACCGAAGATCGGCTTGCGCGCGCCGTTGCTGATGATGTCGGACACGAAGCCCATGGCGGGCAGAATCAGGATGTAGACCTCGGGATGTCCGAAGAACCAGACCAGGTGCTGCCAGAGTAGCGGCTGGCCGCCGGTTTCCGCCTTGAAGAAGTTGGTGCCGAGGGTCTGATCGAAGAACATCATGATCAGCGCACCGGCCAGCACGGGTATCGCCAGCAGAATCAGCACCGATGTGATGAACAATGCCCACGTCGAAAGCGGCAGCCGGAACCAGCTCATGCCGGGCGCCCGCATGTTGATGAGCGTCGTGATGTAATTGACGGAGCCCATCAACGATGAGAATCCGAGGATGATCAGGCTGAGGGCCCAGAGCTGTTGCCCCGTCTTCACGCCGCTGTAGACGTCGTTGATGCTGAGCGGCGCGTAGCCGGTCCAGCCGGCATTGGCAGCGCCCGCGGTCACGCCGAAGCTGGCGAGCATCAGGAGTCCGGCCGAAAACGCCAGCCAGAACGACATCATGTTGATGCGCGGAAACGCCATGTCGGGCGCACCGATCTGGAGCGGAATCAGGTAGTTCGCCCACACACCGACCAGCAGCGGCATGATCGCGAAGAAGACCATGATGGTGCCGTGCATGGTCACCAGCATGTTGTAGAACTCGGGCAGCATGATACCGCCCGTCACCATGGTTTCCGGCAGCAGGCTGCCGCCCGGCAGCGGTCGTCCCTGGAAGCCCGCCGCCTCGTTGTACGGGAAAGCCAACTGCCAGCGCATCGCCATGGCCAGCACGCCGCCCACGAGCAGGAAGCACAGGCTCATGAACAGGAACTGGATGCCGATGATCTTGTGGTCGGTCGTGAAGACGTACCGCCGCAAGAAGGGAATGTGCTCGTCGTGCCCGTGCGCGCCGAGGATCGGCGTCGCGTGCGGGGTCGCGACTGTGCTCATGATGCTTCCTCCACTGGTTGGATGCTCAGTGCGCATGTACGACGGCCGTCGCGGCGAGCGGCGGCGCCTGTCCATCGGCTGCGGCCGTTTGCTGCTGCGCGTTCCAGGTCGTCCACTCGTTCGCCGTATGAACGGTCAGCGAGCCCTTCATCTTGTAGTGGCCGAGGCCGCACAGCTCGGCGCACCCGATCATGAAACTGCCCGCCTGGGTTGCCTGGAACCACGCCGGAATGTCCATCCCCGGTACCGCATCCTGCTTCAGCCGCAGCTGCGGCAGGAAAAAGGAATGGATCACGTCCTCCGATCGAAGCGTGACGACCACCGGCACATTGACGGGCACGTGCAGCTGATTGCGCCGCACGAAATCGTCGGGTGTGTTGAGCTGGTTGTCCGCGCCCGGATAGGTGACGTTCCACTCGAACTGCTTCGCCGTGATGATCAGCTCGAGCCCGGGCTCCGGGAAGCGGCGCGGGTCCTTGATGTCGAGCCAGAGGCCGCGACTGGCGACGCCCACGACCACCACGATCAGCGCGGTGGCCGCCGTCCACAGAATCTCCATGCGCATGTTGCCGTGGACATAGTGCGCCTTGCGATCTTCGCGATGCCGGTAGCGGATCAGGAACCAGACGAGCAGCGCTTCGACTACGATGAAGACGGCGAGCAGAAGCCACGAGATGTTGTGGAACATCGCATCGATCTGCGCGCCGAAAGTCGAAACGTCTTCGGGCCAGCGCCAGAACTTTTCCATATTCCCTCTCAGCTACCATGTTGATGCGGATCGATCGGCTTGCCGAGCGGCACGCGTGCGCCCGCCATGGTCGCACTGTAGTTGAAGGTCACAGTGGCGGTTCCGTCCGGCGCGACCGTTACCTGCTGCGTCTGCGTGCCGTACTTCTCGTGCCAGGCCTCGACCGTGTATGTGCCCGGCGGCACGTTGGTGAGCGTGAAGCTGCCGTCATCGCCGCTCACCGCGAAGTACGGATGATCCACCACGCCGACGTATGACTGCATCCAGCCATGGATGTCACACTGCACCGGGACCATGATCTCCGCCGAGCTGAACTTCTGCGGCGATGAGCTCATGCTGGTCGGCTGGCTGATATTGAAGGAACGATTTTCGGACGGCTGTGCCTTCACGTTGTGGGCCAGCCCATCGCTGTTCTTGAAGACGAGACCCTGCCCGACCATCACACCCGTCACGTGCGGCGTATAGACGCAGCCGACCTGATCGATGACCACGTTCTCCGCCGGCGCGGGGAAGCTGCGGGAGAGGCCCTCTTTGATGTAGACGAAGACGTTCTCGAGCTTGCCGTTGTTCGCGACCACGGTTTCGGCCCGCGCACCGCCCTCGTGCTGCTCGGCGCAGGTCGGCTCTTCGCTCATGTCGATCGGCGCGTTCTCCGGCGGCGTGCCCGTGAAATCCACGGTGCCGTTGATGGTGCCGGCGTTCGCAACTTCGACAGCGGTCTGCTCGCCACCTTCAGCCGGCGCTTCCTCGCCGCCGCCACCGCCGCCGCAACCCGTGATTGCACCCGCCAGGAAAACCGCCATGAGACTGATCGATGCGCGCCCGTTGAACATGCTGCCTCCGATCGATGGGGGATTACGGTGCTGCCGGTCCGCTGCGAACCTCGCTCGAATCTCGCTCCCGCCGCTGGGCACGTTTCACCGCGAACAGGCCGAGGCCGGCGGTGAGCAGCGTGGCGATCAGCGGAGTTGCATACACGGTCTTTCGGGTAGGTTCGCCAAGATAAATGAAATACCACGTGCTGAGCGAGCCTCGCGTTGCCTGCTCGCCGTTGTCGCCGTCCCAGGCGAAGAAGGCGATCGGGATCGGCTGGCCGAGCGTCATGGCCAGCGCGTTGGCCGAATCGGCGGCCAACAGCGGCCGCCGGAAGACCACGCGCCACTGCCCCTGGTCGAAGGCCGATTGCGCCACAAGGCCATTCGAGCGCGGCAGCGGCGTCAGCATGCCCGGGCCGCGACCCTGCTGTTCGGTTGCCGGCCCCCGGCTCTGCCAATGCCAGACGTACACCGGCTCGCGCGCGCTGCCCATGAAGAAGTACGGCCGCTCCATGGCGGTCGGCGTGCGGCGCGGGAACCAGACGGCGAGCGCATCCGGCGCATCCGCCGCCGGCTCGCCTTGCTTCGGCTCCATGACTTCCGTGATGCGATTGCGCCACTCCGCCCAGGCCGGATCCGGGCTGTTGGAGCGATCGTTCCACGAGACGCGCATGACCAGGTCCGTGCCGTTGTGCGCGGCTTGTACCCAGACGCCCGTGATGGCCGGCGCGAACCAGCGCGGTTGCACGATGATCTGGCCGACCAGTGGAATCCAGAATCGCTCGACGTCGTGCCACGCCGAGTCAGCCGGCGAAACCGGCAGCCGGTCCACACGTTTCGCTGCGACGACCTCGCGCACCACCGGATCTTCCGGCGTCAGGCTGCGCACGTAATGCGCGATCGCCCACAGCTGATCTTCGGTTACGATGCCGCCTTCGAGCGCATCCGTCAGCGACGGCATCGGTGTGCCATCCATTCCCGTGCGCAGGCGTGCATAGATGTCTTCGACCGTGCCGCCGCCATTGAACAGCCACGGCTGCGTCAGATCGGCCGGTCGAATCGGAAACTTGTTCTCATCCTCCTGCGTCGGCGCGGACGGGCCGTCGCCGCGGCCGGCACGGCCGTGACACTTCCAGCACTCCAGCTTGTCGAACGCGGCGCGCCCCTGCTCGATCACCTCGGCGCCGCCGCCCGGAGCGCGCCCGAGCTCCAGCACTGCCGGCTCCTCGGTCGCGAAAAAGCGCGAGAACGTCTTGAGGTACGCGAGCAGGTCGCGACGCTCCGTTTCACTCAGCGCGTCCTTCCACCCCGGCATCGCCGTGCCCGGCATGCCTTCCTCGATTACGCGCATGATGTCCTCATCGGCCGGCAGCGAGCCGGAGCGCGTGGTGCGAATCTGATACTGCGCCTTCACGAAGTCGCGCGGCCTCGGCAGCATGCGCGCCGCTGCGTCGCCCGCACCTTGGCCGTCCGAGCCGTGACAGCCGGCACACCACTTCT
The DNA here is from genome assembly GCA_052387015.1 of Gemmatimonadota bacterium. Lineage (GTDB taxonomy): Bacteria > Gemmatimonadota > Gemmatimonadetes > Longimicrobiales > RSA9 > CBJLQC01. The sequence goes on along the minus strand of JBQTJO010000429.1, from coordinate 4,000 downwards.
CATATGTCGCCTTGCCCGGGTGGTCCTGCGCGCTCGCATGAGACGGCCAGGAGAGCAGGGCGCCCAGCACGAGCGCGACCCGCGCTGACGCGCGTCCATGCTCCCATACTCCCTTACTCCCCTGCTCCCCTCCTCCCATGCAGTTCATTCGTGTCCTTCTTCCCACGTGCGCGGGGTCCAGCCGGTCTGCTCGTACAGGAAGATGATGACCGCCCAGATCTCAGCTTCGGTCAGCATGTCCTCCCATGCCGGCATCGCGGAATTCCACGGTGCGCCTTCGCGCGGCAGCCCCGGGCCACCTTTGGCAATGCGCCAGAACACGAAGCTTTCCGTGAGCTGCGCGATCGTGCCGTTGTCCTGGAAGTTGGCCGGCACCGGACTCAGCCCGCTCGCATACTGGCCGCCGCCGTCGAGGTGATCGCCGTGGCACGGCAGACAGTTCTCGTAGTAGATGCGCTTGCCGGTCGCGTAGTGATCCTCGAGCTTGCCGCGCGTGCGCAGCGGATTCGCGAGCCCCGCCAGCGTCATGCTCCGGCCGCGGAACGTGATCTGATTCGGCGGCGCCGGATGGATCGACCGCAATGCGGGCGGCGCGCTGACCTTCGGACGCACGCGATCAAACGCCATCCAGCCCACCAGCAGCGGCAGCAGAATGAGCAGCAGGACCCGCAGGCTGCGGCGGTCGGGCCGCACCAGCAGACCGTGCAGCGGCTGCTTGAACTCCGCCCAGCGCGCTTCATCGGCACTCACGTACAGCAGCACGCCGACCAGCGCGGTCAGCATGTACTGGAGCATCACGCTGGCCGGAACCGGCGCGCTGTGCGTGCCGAGCAGCGGCGGGATGAAGGGAATGCCGAAGCGGATGAGCAGCCATGAAATGACCAGCACCGCCACGGCCTGCCAGAACGGGTGCCGCAGCGCGCGCTTCAGGCCGTCGGCTCGCCACGTGATCATTTCAACCCCGCGAGGAACGTGACCAGCGCCTCGAGCTGCTGCGCATTGAACTGCTGGCCGTAATTGGGCGGCATCACACCCGCCATGCTCTCATAGCCTTTGGTGGTGTCCGCGCGCGGATTGAGAATCTTCCTGCGGATCGCCGCTTCCGTGCGGCGCGTGCCCACACTGTCGAACGGCGGCGCGATGGTCTGCCCCTCGGTGCCGAGCCGGTGACACGCGAGACAGCCGGCGGCCTGCAGCAGCTCATGCGGATCGTTCGATCCGCCCGCCAATGCGCCACTGGCAGCAGTCGACGCCGCGCCCGCCGCAGCCGCGCCCTGCTCTTCCTCCTGCGCGACCTCCTGCGCCGTCACGGTCACTTCGCCGCCGACGCTTTGCAGAAAGGCGACCAGTGCCCAGATCTGCGCGCCCGATAGTGTGCGCCGCGCATCCGGCATGATCGGCTGATAGCCTTCGACTACATACGCGCTGGGCTCGATCAGCGACCGGTGCAGATACGCCTTGCAGTCTTCACCCGGTACGCGTTTGGCGCAGCGTGCGCCGATCGTGCCCTGTCCGGCTTCATCCGTTATGAGATTCGGCGCGCGCGTGCCGAGGCCGTGGCACGCGGTGCAGCCACCGGCGCCATTGAACAGCTGTTCACCCGCGGTAGCCAGCTGCTCGGGCGTCGCATCGGCTGCGAAATTCAGCTCCTGCGGCACTTCCGACTGCACCTGCGGGATCATGTTGGCCACCAGCGTATACACGCCGATGGTCACCAGCACGACCGCAGCGACCTTGAGATTCGGGCCCATGCTCAGTCGGCTCCCGCCGGAGAGGTGGCCTGGGTCGCCAGCGGGCGCGCCGGGGCACTCGTGGTAGAGGCTGGCTTTTCGACCAGGCCGCCGACCCAGAAGATGAAGGCGATCAGTCCGAGGAAAATCAGCACGCACGTGCTGATCACGATGGCGGCATAACCGAGCGCGGGCGTCGCCGCATCCGGACTCGTGTCACGCATGACCTCGAACACGTGCCAGTGCTGGCGGATGCCGCTGCGCGCGAAGCCCATCAGACCCATCAGCCAGGTGAAGGTCACGACCAGCACGAACAGCGCGTACTGCGAGCGTGCCGGCATCTGGCCCCAGCGGATTTCGCCGCGCGACTGCGCGCCGCGCGCCATCAGCACGTCGATCACCGTGACCGCGACGATCGTGAACAGGACCGCGCCCACCTGATAGACGCTGAAGCCGATACGCACGATCGCGGTCACGAAATAGCCGTAGACGCCGTAGAAGATCACGACCAGCGCGGCGACCGCCATCAGCGCGCCCTGCGCGATGGTTCCATTGCGCGCCCACGGCACGACCGGCGCCTTGTTCGCGCGCCTATACATGAGGAAGGAAAGAAAGGTCGTGAGAATCATGAGATTCACGGCCGTGTTCTTCGCGCTCATGACGCCCAGCACGCCCAAGAACGGGTGGTGCGTGCCGCCCATCTGCGCGAGTTCCTCGCGGTTGGCGATCATGGTGTGCGGCGTCGCCCAGACGATCACGCCCAGCACCAGCACCAACAGCATCCATTTGGTGTAGGGCACGAAGCGCTCGCCGCCCGGAATGCGGCCGAGGCCGATCCACAGGTAGTAGTTCGCGGCCAGAAAGAGAACGCCGATCAGAAACGCCTGGATGATCCAGAGCCAGCTCATGAAGCCGCCCATCATGGTGATGCCCATGGACTGGTTGTAGGCGTAGATCTCGCGGCCGAGCCAATAACCCGCGAACGGCAGAATCAGCAACGCGCTGATCGCAATGAAGTTGCCGATGTAGCCCATCCAGTCGTAGTGCGCCCGCTCGTCCTCGCTGCGCGCGTTGAGAAAACGCACCGCCGCATAGCCGGCCGCGATCGCGCCGCCGAACACGACGTTCGCGATGATGCGGTGAATGTTGATCGGCATCCAGGTCGCATTCGCGACCGCGCTCCACAGCTTGACCATGCCGGGTGATGGATCGGGCACCGCGTTGGCCGGCGGGCTCATCATGTAGCTGAGCCAGCTGTCCGCGATGAACATCACGCACGTGCCCCATACGTTGAGCAGGATGCCGAGCGTCAGATGCCCCAGCTTCGCCCGGTTCTTCTTCCAGCGATCCCAGCCGTAGTAGTAGAGATACAGCGTGAACGACTCGATGAAGAACAGTCCCACGTAGATCCACATCGAAACTTCGAAGATCGCGCTGAGGTGCGCCCAGAAGCGCGGGTAGAGCGTGGTCAGGAAGAAGAGCAGCACAGCGCCCCAGATCGCGGTCGCGCTGTACGCGATGAGCAGCAGGCGTGTGAACTCCTTGGCCAGCCGGTCGTAGCGCTCGTCCTTCTTGAAGATGCCGATCGCCTCGACCACCACCGCGAACATCGGCACGCCGAGCACAAAGGCCGCGAACATCAGGTGCACTTCCGCGGAGATCCAGATCGCGTTGCGGCTGACGATGCCCGGGAAGTGGCGGTAGTCGCTGGCTGCCTGCGCGAACAGCGGCTCGACCAGCGCGACCGTCAGCAGCAGGAGCGCTGCGGCCGCCAGCGCGGTCAGGCGAGCAGATCTCACGCGCGGATCGCTCCGGTTACGAGCGTGGCGTGCGCCACCAGCGCACCGCACAGTAGATCGCTCCGGCGGCGAGCAGCGCCGCGACCGCCGGCGCATCGCGCCAGAGCGCCCAGACCAGAAACCCGTCCAGCCCGAAAATGAACATGCCGGACGTGGCAAACAGAACGAGCGCGAGCGCGAGATAGATGTTGCGCCGGCGCGTGTTGGCGCGTGGCATGGTCGAATCACCAGTTTGCACGAGCATCACTGCCTCAGGAAGAAGGGTAGCCGGCGCGAGAAGTCGACCGGCATTTCGCGACGCACGGCTGCCATGACTTCCGGTGTCACTTCTGTGCAGCCGCGCTGTCGCGCGAAGTTTTCGATCCGGCCGGCGACGACCGCGCGCACGAAGCCGGGCACGCGCTCGAGCCGCGCCTTGGCCTCCGCCGACCACGGCAGCGCGGGCTCCGCGGCGCGCGCGCCGTAGGTGAC
>JBQTJO010000428.1:0-11128 GCA_052387015.1 Gemmatimonadota bacterium | reverse complement strand
CTGCGCGGGGCTATGCAGCGCTCCCAAGCTCCCAAACTCCCATACACCCATACACCCATACTCCCATACTCCCATACTCCCGTGTATTGCGCTAACTGCTTGTTGTGATTACAATTAACGCTTCCCGGACAGAACATTTTCCAACCCCGGCATCAGGCACGAATCATGACGGAAGCTACCCGCCCGACGCTGGGCGCGAACCCGTGGACAAAGGGTGCCGTGAGGGGCATCACCCGCTGGATCGCTGTCATTGCAGTAATGGGCACACTGCGCGCGAGCGATGCGTCGGCGCAGAACACGCTGGCATCCATCCTGCCCGGCAACGATACGACGGCGCGCAAGTCGTCGGTCAGCCCGGACCGGCCGAAGTCCACCGGCTTTGCGAGGGATCAGCTCGAGTACGATCGGGTTTTCGAGGCGCATTTCGAGAAGCGTTTCGAGGTGAAGAAGCTGTTCCGCGACCACGGCATCGAGTATCCGGCGGAGCAGATCTTTCTGCGCGCGTTCAAGCGCGAGCGCACGCTCGAGCTGTGGGTGCGCCCCGCCGGCCAGAGCACGTTCGTGCTGCTCAAGAGCTACGAGATCTGCGCGCTGAGCGAGGCGCCCGGCCCGAAGCTCATGCGCGGCGATCTGCAGACGCCCGAAGGCTTCTATTACATCAACAACTTCAATCCGCAGAGCGGCTATCATCTTTCGCTCGGCGTAAACTATCCCAATGAAGCGGACCGCATCCGCAACGGCGACGACCGGCCGCTCGGCGGTGACATCTTCATCCACGGCGGCTGCAAGACGGCCGGCTGCATGGCGCTGACCGATGAGAGCATCAAGGAGTTGTATCTGATCGCGATGGAAGCGCGCGATTACGGACAGGCGCGTATTCCGGTCCACATTTTCCCGGCGCGCCTGACAAACGATGCGCTCGCGCAGCTCGCGCGTGTTTTCGAGAAGGAGGACCCGGCATTCGCGCGCTTCTGGTCGAACCTCAAGACGGGGTACGATTTCTTCGAGAAGCATCGCAAGCTGCCGATCATCACCGTCGACCAGCGCGGCCGATACGCGTTCGAGAGTCCGGATCCCGAGCCGCTGCTCGGGACGCCGGTCGCCGCGCAGCCCGGACAAGACGACTGACGAACGACACCGTCAAGAGACTGCAAGCGGCCTGCATGCTCGCGCTCAAGCAGACGATTCGAGATTTCGAGAACGTCTGCGCCGAAGGTGGGGTGCGGGCCGTTCTGTTGTCGGGTGACGAGGTTTTCCGCGCAGACGCGCAGCCGGTGCGCACGCTGGATTTCGCACTGGACGACGTCGACACCGCGCTCGCCGGCTGCAGGCGAGCCGCCTGGCACGTTCTGAATCGCGACTCGGTTTTGCGCAACGGCATCGTGCTGCGCTTGCTGTCTCATGGCGCTGCACGCAACGAGAGCAGGCATGCGGAGCGTCCGCCGCCTGCGCCGATGCCAAGCCGCACGGCCTGCTTGGCCGGCCTGATGTTCGACATCGCGCCCGGCGTTTACGAGCCCGATGCCGGCGCGATCGTCTTCGTGCGGCACACTCTCGCAGCGGTCGACGGTACCGCCAGCCCAATCATTATCGACGTCGGCACCGGCAGCGGTGCGCTCGCCATCGCGCTCGCCGTGGCGAGACCGGATGCGCGCATCATCGCTACCGATGTGGCGGCGGCGGCGATCGTATGCGCGTCCGCCAATGCGCGGCGACACGGCACCGCCAACATCGAGCTGCTGCACGGCTCCTTGCTGGATGTTCTGCCCAGCGAGCTGCACGGGAGTGTCGACGTCGTGCTCGCGAATCTGCCGTGGATCTCACCGCTGGAAATCGCGGTTGCGGAGCTGGAGAACGCGGAGTGGCGAGGTCCGCTCCACACGGTGCGCGGCAGCGATGTCGACGGACTGGGCCTGCTGCGGGCGGTGGCGCGGCAGGCGGTGCGCGCGCTCCGGGCCGGTGGATCCCTCGTTCTGACGGCTCATCCCTGGCAGCTGGAGCTGCTCGCGACCGAGCTGGCGAGCGACTACGAGGTGACCTATCCCGAGGACGAGCAGCTGATCACGGCGCGGCTGCGAGCTTCCGCACGGCCACTCGCCCCTTGAAGCTGCGCACGGTGACGCTGGCGGCCGGCTTATCGCCGAGTACAAAGCTCAGCTCGCGCGCCTTCTGCTTCGGATTGCGCAGCTTCGCGACCGCGCCGAATTCGCCAATCAGCTCGCCCGCGTAGAGACTCAGCGCGAATTGCGCGGCCACGTTCGCCGGCAACAACAGATCGACCGCACCCGCGTGATTGGTGATTTCCAGCGCACTGCCCGGCGGCAGCGCGCCCGTATAGCTGATGTCGCCGGCCACCGACTCGAGGCGCGCGCGCCGGTAGCTCACAGCGGCCAGCTCGATCGGCCCGCTCACCGTGAGCGCGGTCAGGTCCGCGATCGAGCCGCGCACGCGGATCGCACTGCTCGCGGTCTTGAGCCGTGCCGCCGGCGTGGTCGCGTCGATGGCAATGTCGCCGCCCATGGTCTCCGCGTAGATCTCGCGCGGCGCGCCGTCGACTTCGATCGAGCCGCTCACCGACAGCACGTCCAGACCACCGTCGACACCGCTCACCCGCACCGCCGCGCCGGTCGTCTTCACCCACACCTGGCTGCGGCGCGGCACGCGCACCGTGATGTGCGATGGCGGCAGCGCGCTCTCGAATTCGCTCCACATGCCGAGCTTCGCGCCCTTGGGCGTGACGCCGAGTGCGAAGCGGTCGCCGGCCGTTTCGTGCACGGTGCCGGTCACGTGCAGCGAGTCCCTGTCCCAGCCGACCACCGTGACCGAGCCGCCGGGCATGAAGATGCGGACGAAGCCGTCCGGCACGATCGCGCGCCGCTCGTCGAGCTTGCGCTGCGCGAGCGCAGCGTTCGCGCACAGTGCGAACAGCATGACGAGACAGAAGATCGTCTGCTTCATGTCGCCGGAGAGCTCTTCGCCGCCTGCCGCAGCAGGTCGATTTTCCGCTCGTAGGCCGAGCGCAGCAGGTCGACCAGCATGCCGCTGTTCGGGTCCGCCGCCAGCGCGCGCTGCGCTTCGCCGATCGCGCGATCGATGATGGCGAGGTTCTCCTCCAGGATGCGGACGGTCTCGGCGGACAGCGCGCCCCGGCTCTTGCGCAGCACCAGCTCCAGCTCGCGCACTTCCTCGGCATATTCGCGCTCGAGCAAGCGCGCAGCGCGCGCGACCAGCCGGACCTCGGGGCGATCGCGTTGCGCTACATCACCGCCGCGCCGACTGTTCATGACGGCCAGCGTCACGATCGAGCCGAACGCGATCAGCAGAACCGCCGCGGCCGCCAGCGGAACGCGCAGCGACCAGAGCACGCGGCCGCGTGCGCCGCCGACGCTCTCGCGGATGCCGGCGCGCAGGTCGCGGGGCGGCCGGATCGCGCGCGGCAGTTGGGCGAGCGAATTCTTGAGTGCCGTGAGCCGCTCGATTTCAAGCGCGCAGTGCGCGCACTCGGCCACGTGCGCCGCGATCGCTGCGGCTTCCGCCGGCTCGAGCAGGTCGTCGACGTAATCGTTGATCTGGCTTTCAGCCGGATGCGTCATCATGCCTCCAGTCTCTCGCGCAGCAGCCTGCGCGCGCGATGCAGCTGCGCCTTGACGGTGCCGGCCGCAACGCCGAGCAGCGCGGCGATCTCTTCATGCTTGTAGCCTTCGATGTCGTGCAACACCAGCGCCTGGCGCGCGCCGGACGGCAGCAGCGCGATGGCGCGCTCGAGGTCCATGCGCGCATCCGACTCGGCGCCGCCGGGACCACCCCGCTCGTACGCGGCCGGATCCTCGACGTGCTCGACGCGGTCCGTGCGCCGGCGCGCGGCCCGGCTGTCCTCCAGCACGACGTTGACCGCGACCCGATGCAGCCAGGATGTGAACTCGCTCTCGCCGCGAAAGCTGGCGAGCCGCTGCCACACGCGCACGAAGACGTCCTGCGTGAGCCGCTCCGCCTCCTGCCGGTCCGCGCACATGCGCAAGCAGACGGCATAGACCCGCCCCACGTGCTGCTCGTACAGGATGTCGAAATCCTCGCGGGCTGGAATGGCTCGCACTCCTCTGGTTCGTGACGCACGGGTCCCTGCATTAGGACGCTGGCGCGCGGCCTTTGGTTTGAATATATAGGGGCCTCCCAGTCGTGATTCCCAGCAAGTAAGGAAGCAAATGCCGCCGTTTCGACACCGCGCGCGCACGAGCGGAGCCACTGTCATGCTTGCACTGCTCGGCGCGTGTGATCTGCCGACCGAGCTGCCCAAGTGGGATACAACTTTCGTTGTAGAGGGCGAAGCGACGACGCTCTCGGTCGGCCAGATCCTGCCCTCGAGCATGATGCCGGCCGATGACAACTCCGCGTTCGCGCTGTCGCTCACGCCCACGACTTTCAGCGAGCGGCTCGCTGCGCTGTGCGCGCCCTGCGTGTCCTTGAACAATACGACCGCGCCGAAGCCGCCCTTCAGCGGGACCTTCGGCGCGAGCATCCCCCTGCCTGCCGACGTGCGCAGCGCGGTTCTGACGGCGGGCGCCGTGAACATCACGCTTCAGAACGGCTTCTCCTTCGACCCGCTGCGTCCGGGCGCGGCCACGCGTGGCGACATGACCATTGCGATTCGCAGTGGCGGCACGCTGGTCGGCAGTACGGCCGTGAGCGGGACGACCACGGCGTTTCCCTCCGGCGCCGCGCTGCAGCTGACGGTGCCCCTGACCGCCGGCACCATCAGCAATGCGCTGGACGTGAGTGTGCTGGTGAATTCGCCGCCCGGGGATCCGGTCCAGATCACGGTCAACCAGCGGCTGTTCGTGACCGCGACGCCGACCGGTCTGCGCATCGCGTCGGCGCGTGTCGTGGTCACGAACCGGCAGGTCACCGCCACGCCGGTGCAGTTCGATTTCTCGGAGGTCGACGAATTCATCATCGACCACGTGAAGAGCGGCTCCTTGCTGCTCGCCATCGACAATCCGTTCGACGTGACCGGCAACCTCACGCTGACGCTCACGGGCGGCGATCGCGAGATCACCAAAACGGTGGCGGTCTCGGGCGGACAGACCGACGTGGAGGTCGTCTTCGCTGCGTCCGAGCTGCAGGCGATTCTCGGCCACATCGTCGTCATGTCCCTCGCCGGGCCGGTGAGTGCGCCGGGCGAGGTGAACGTGGCTCCGGCGCAGGTGGTCAGGGTGGCGTCCAGGCTGAAGCTCATCATCGGACCGGAGGATTGAGCATGATCCGCGCTTCCCTTGCGTGCTGCTTCGCGCTCTCGAGCGCGCACGCGGCGGCCGCGCAGCTGCCGAGCGCGAGCACGCGCGCGCTCGGCATGGGCGACAACTACACTGCGCTCGCGCGCGGCTATGCCGCGGTCTCCTGGAATCCGGCGCTGCTCGGGCTGCCGGGCAATCCCGGCGCGTCGCTCGCGCTGCTGCCGGTGCGCGGTATTGCGGGCCTCGATCCGGTCACGCTCGGCGACATCGCCGATTTCGAGGGGCAGGTCGTGCCCGCGACCGTGCGCGAGCAGTGGCTGACCCGCATCGAAGCGGAGGGCAGCGAGCAGGGCACCGGTGGCGGCGATGCAACGTATGTCGCCGCGCAGATCGGCCGGCTCGGCGTGCAGGTCGGCAGCCAGTTCCGCGCGGTCGGCAATCTCTCGCCCGGCGCGGCCGAGCTGCTCTTCTTCGGCAATGCGGGCCGCACCGGCGAACCGCGCGAGATCGAGCTATCCGGCTCCGACCTCGCGGCGCACGCATCGTCGACCGTCGCGCTCAGCTTCGCGCTGCCGCTCGGCAGCTCGGACTTCGCGCAGACGGCCGTTGGCGTCACCGCCAAGTACACGCTCGGGCATCTCTTCCTGTTCGGCGAGGATCAGGGCAGCACGATCACGGCGGATCCGTCCGTCAACGTGCGTTTCCCGATTATCGGGACCAGCACCGATGACTTCAATGCGAACGGCGGGTCGGGCTTTGGTCTCGACATTGGCTTCGCCGCGCGCCGCGGCGCGCTCACCGTCGGCGCCACCATTCAGAACGTCATCAACACGTTCGAGTGGCATGACGATAAGCTGATCTTCAGGGAGGGACTCGCGACCTTCGATGACGAGACCAGCGAATCCAGTTTCGACGAAGCGCCCTTCGCCACCGCGCCCGCCAACCTGCGGCAGCTGGTCGAGGACGCGAAGTTCAAGCCGACCATTGGCGCGGGCTTCGCGCTCGAGGCCACGAGTCAGTTGACGCTGTCCGGCGACCTGCGCGCGCGCACCGGTGACTCCATGCTGGAGGACGAGCCGAAGCTGCACCTCGGCGCGGGCGCGGAGTTCCGCGCGCTTCCGATCCTGCCGATTCGGGTGGGTGTGGCGTACGTGACGGAAGGCTACCAGATCGGCGGCGGCGTGGGCCTGAATCTCGGGCCGCTCAACATCGCCGCCAGCATCGCTCAGCGGAAGACGGACCTCGGCAAGGACACGATCTCGATGTTCACGTTGATATCCACTACAGGGCGATGAGAGCGATGTGAGCGATGTGAGCGATGAGAGCGAGAGCTGTCGCTCGTATCGCTCCCATCGCTCCTATCGCTCCAATCGCTCTCATCACTCTTATCGCAAGACCACACTCCCATATCTCGACTCCACATACTCATCCAATATCTTCAGAAAATCCGCCACCAGCGTATCACCCTTGAGTGTGGTGAACAACCGCCCGTCGACATAGACCGGCGCCTTCGGCTCCTCGAAGGTGCCGGGCAGCGAGATGCCGATGTTGGCGTGCTTCGACTCGCCCGGCCCGTTCACCACACAGCCCATCACCGCGACTTTCATCTCCTCTACGCCGGGATAGCGCGTCCGCCACTCCGGCATGTTCACGCGGATGTAGTGCTGGATGTCTTCGGCCATCTGCTGGAAGAACGTGCTGGTCGTGCGTCCGCAGCCCGGACACGAGGTCACCTGCGGCGTGAAGCTGCGCAGCTCGAGCGATTGCAGAATCTGCTGCGCGACGATGACCTCTTCCGCGCGGTTGCCGCCCGGCCGCGGCGTGAGCGAAACCCGGATCGTATCGCCGATGCCTTCGTTCAGCAGCACGGCCAGCCCGGCGGAGCTCGCGACCACGCCCTTCGTGCCCATGCCCGCTTCGGTCAGCCCGAGATGCAGTGGGTAATCACAGCGCGCCGCCAGCTTGCGATACACCGCGACCAGGTCCTGTACGCCTGAAACCTTCGCGCTCAGGATGATGTGGTCGTGGCCGAGGCCGACCTCTTCCGCCAGCGCGGCCGAGCGCAACGCACTCTCGACCATCGCCTCCATCATGACGTCGCGCGCAGCGAGCGGATCCGCGCTGCGCGCATTCTCATCCATCATCTCGGTCAGCAGCTGCTGATCGAGCGAGCCCCAGTTCACCCCGATGCGGACCGGCTTGTCGTACTCGAGCGCGACCTCCACGATCGTGCGGAAATTCTCGTCTCGCCGCTTCGCGCCGACATTGCCGGGGTTGATGCGGTACTTCGAGAGGGCGCGCGCACACTCCGGGTATTTCGTGAGCAGCAGGTGACCGTTGTAATGGAAGTCGCCGATGACCGGCACGTGCACGTCCCGCTTCTCGAGCAGCGCGATGATCTCGGGAACCGCGGCCGCGGCTTCGTCCGTATTGACGGTGATGCGAACCAGCTCGCTGCCGGCCTCCGCGAGCGCCTCGATCTGGTCCGCGGTCGCTGCCGGATCGGCTGTGTCCGTATTCGTCATCGACTGCACGACGATCGGATGGCCGCTGCCGACGTCGATGTCGCCCACCCGGACGGTCACCGTTCTGCGTCTGTTCTCGCTCATCCCTCTGTTCTCGTCACCGTATCGAGCGTCGCGGTGCGCGCGCCGGCACGCTTCATTTCGCCGATCGCACGGTCGACGTCGCCCGGGTGCACATCGATGCCCCGGATCGCGTCCGTCAGCAGCACGACATCGAATCCTGCCCGCAAGGCATCGAGCGCGGAGTTCTTCACGCAGTAGTCCGTGGCCAGCCCGCCGACGTACAGCCGGCGCACGCCTCGCTCGCGCAATGCCTCGCCCAGCGCATGCCCGGCCGGATCGGCGCCCTCGAAGGCGGAGTACCCGTGATCGGTGGGATCCGTGCCCTTGGTCACCACTACCGTGTCCTTCGGCAGCTTCAGATCGCCGTGGAACGCCGCGCCCCGCGTGCTCTGCACGCAGTGCGGCGGCCAGGGGCCGCCATACTCCTTGAAATGGGTGGTCTTCGCCGGATGCCAGTCGCGCGAGGCGAATACCGGCGCGTGCAGCTTCTCGATGTAGCGGTTCAGGACCGGCACGACGTCGTGCCCATGCTCGACGGCGAGTGCGCCGCCTGGACAGAAGTCGTTCTGGACGTCGACTATCAACAAGGCTCGATCAGACATAATTTCCCGCCAAAGACCTCAAACTACGGTGAGAGCACGCTATGATCAAAGCAGGCGATCCGGCCCCCGATTTCGACCTGGCCGCCGACGACGGCTCCCGCGTCCGCCTCGCGGATCTGCGCGGCAGGAAGGTCATTCTCTACTTCTACCCCAAGGATGATACACCCGGCTGCACGCAGCAGGCCTGCGATCTGCGCGACCATGCTCGCGAGATCGACGCGCGCGGCGCGGTCGTGCTCGGCGTCAGTCCGGACAGCGTGGCGTCGCATCGGAAGTTCAAGGAGAAATACGATCTGAATTTCACGCTGCTATCGGATGAGGACCACAAACTCGCCGACGCGTTCGGCGTGTGGAAGGAGAAGACGCTCTACGGCCGCAAGTATTGGGGCAACGAGCGCAGCACCTTCATCATTGATGAGAACGGCCGCCTTGCGAAGGTGCTGCCGAACGTGAAGCCTGCGGCGCACGCGGGCCAGGTCCTGGAGCTGGTATGACCGGGTGTCGGGTGAGGGTGCCTTGCAGCACGTCGAACCTGGGCGCCGGGTTCGACTGCATCGGCCTCGCGCTCGACCGCTACCTGGACGCGTGGTTCGAGCCGGGCGACGAGCTGCGTGTCGAGCGCAACGGCACGCTCGCCGGCATCGAAGGTGATGACATCATTGCCGGCGTGCTGGCCGCGCGCGGCCTGCGCGGCATGCTGGTGCTCGACTCCACGCTTCCGGTCGGCAAAGGACTCGGCTCATCCGCCGCCGCGGTCGTGGCCGGCCTGGCGATCGCGGCCGCCGTTACCGGCGAGGAGTTTCAGCCCGACGACGCGCTGGAAGCCGCGACTGCGCTCGAAGGCCATCCGGACAATGCGGCGCCCTCGATCATTGGCGGTTTGATCGCGGTCGTCGGCGACGACGCAGGGCTGCGCGCGTTGCCCATGTTCCTTTCCGAGGCCATTGGCTTCGCCTTCGCGGCGCCGCACGCGATCGTTTCGACCAGGGCCGCGCGCATGGCGCTGCCCAAACAGGTGCCGCACGTGGTGGCCACGCGTGCGATCGCGCGCGGCGTCGCACTGCTGGAGGGGCTGGCCGAAGCCGACCCGGAGCTGCTGCGCATCGGCTTCAGCGACGAGCTGCACGTGCCGTTTCGCATCCGCATGATTCCGGGCGGCGAGCATGCGCTGGCCGCCGCAGTCGAAGCGGGTGCGTGGGCCGCGACCATCTCGGGCAGCGGCTCCGGGCTGATCGCGGTCTGCGAGCGCGGCCGTGAACAAGCGGTGCACGCTGCGATGGCGGACGCGTTCCAGACGGCCACCGCGCACGAGGCGATAGCGCTCGTGCTCGAGCCCGATTACTCGGGCGTGCAGACCACGAGGATGCCATGAGCGGCCTGCTCGAGCGCTACGCCGCGCACCTTCCGCTCACCGACCGCACGCCGCGCATCAGCCTGCACGAAGGATCGACCCCGCTGCTGCGCGCGCGGCGGTTGGCTGATTGGGTTGGCGTGGGCGAGCTGAGGCTCAAATACGAGGGTGCGAACCCGAGCGGATCCTTCAAGGACCGCGGCATGGTGGTCGCCGTAGCGAAGGCGGTCGAGCACGACTCGAACACGATCATATGCGCGTCGACCGGCAACACGGCTGCGAGTGCGGCGGCATTTGCCGCGCGCGCGGCGCTCCAATGCGTGGTGCTGCTGCCCAGCGGCAAGGTCGCGCTCGGCAAGGTCGCGCAGGCGGTGGTCTACGGTGCACGCGTCATTGTGGTCGATGCCAATTTCGACGGCGCGCTCGACCTCGCGCGCACGCTCTCGCAGCAGCACGCGGCTACGCTGGTCAATTCCGTGAACCCATTCCGGATCGACGGTCAGACCACCGGCGCCTTCGAGATCTGCGATGCGCTCGGCGGCGCGCCCGAGGTCCTGGCGCTGCCGGTCGGCAACGGCGGCAACATCACGGCCTACTGGCTCGGCTTCAATCGCTACGGCCGCGGCAAGCCACGCATGCTCGGCGTGCAGGCGGCGGGCGCCGCCCCGTTCGTGGCGGGCCATCCGATCGCCGAGCCGGAGACCGTCGCGACCGCCATCCGGATCGGCAAGCCGGCGACCTGGCAGCCGGCACTCGACGCGGCGCGCGATTCGGGCGGCGAGCTGCGCGCGGTCAGCGACGAGGAAATTCTCGAGGCCTATCGAGCGATTGCCTCGCTCGAGGGCGTGTTCTGCGAGCCGGCGTCGGCCGCGAGTGTGGCGGGTTTGCGCGCGGCGGTGCGAGACGGCGTCGTCGCCAGCAGCGCGCAGTGCGTGTGCGTGCTCCCCGGCAACGGGCTGAAGGATCCGGACACCGCGCTCCAGGGCGTGCGTGTGCTGGAGCTGAAGAACCATGCGGGGGCGGTGGCCGCGGCGCTGGGCTGGAGCTGACTGTGGCGGAAGGAGTGAGCTGGAGCGCTGCGTGGGCGTGACGCGCGCCGAGTAGATAGGCGGAGTGATGCTCGAGCGCTGCGTGGGCCGTGCGGATTTCATGGCCAATAAGCCATAAACGGATGGCTTTACCTGGCGGCTGCGCTACGGGACGGCGCTACGGGACGGCGCTACGGGACTGCGCTACGGGGCTGCGCTACCGGATCCCACCTTCCCGTAGCGCCTCTCTTCGTAGCGCCTCTCCGTAGGGCCTCTCTCCGTATCCGTAGCCTATTGGCCATAAAACCGCCATGGCCCTGCGCAGCGC
>JBQTJO010000427.1:0-13684 GCA_052387015.1 Gemmatimonadota bacterium | reverse complement strand
TCCGTAGCGCCTCTCCGTAGCGCCTCTCTCCGTATCCGTAGCGCCTCACCGTAGCGCCGTTCCGAAGTTGGCGGGAGTGTGTGGGAATCGAACCCACCCGCCCGGGTTCTAGCCGGGCAAGACGATTTTGAAGACCGCTCGAGCCACCAGACTCGGTCCACCCCCATTGTCTCAACCGCGCATCTGCGTGTCGTAGCGCTTCAGACAATCGACAATGACTTCGTGCGCGCGTTCGATATCGCTCCAGCCGAGCACTTCGGTCCGCTTTCCCTCGAGCTCCTTGTAGACCGCGAAGAAGTGCTCGACCTCGCGCAGGTAGTGCGGGCGCACGGACTTGAGCGAGCGATACTCCGCACGCAGCGGGTCGGACAGGCTGACGCACAGCACCTTCTCATCGAGCCCCTTGTCATCGCTCATCTCGAAGACGCCGATCGGCCGCACGTCGACCAGGCAGCCCGGAAAGGTCGGCTCGGTCGTAATCACAATGACATCCAGCGGGTCGCCGTCATCGGCTAGCGTGCGTGGAATGAAACCGTAATCGCCCGGATAGTGCACCGAGCTGTACAGCAGCCGGTCCAGCTTCAGCAATCCGGTGTCCTTGTCGAGCTCGTACTTGTTCCGGCTGCCGTTCGGAATCTCGACGAAGATCCTCAGCTCGTTGGGCGCGGCCTCGCCGGGCGAGAGATCGTGCCACGGATGAAAGGGGCGGGTCATTTCCGTATCAGCCGCTTGTAGTGAATGCGGTGCGGCTGATCGGCTTCTGCACCCAGCCTGCGACGGCGATCCGCTTCGTAGTCCTGATAATTGCCCTCGTACCAGACAAGCTGGCTGTCACCCTCGAAGGCGAGCATGTGGGTGGCAATGCGATCGAGAAACCAGCGGTCGTGCGAAATGACAACCGCGCAGCCCGCAAAATTTAGCAGCGCTTCTTCCAGAGCGCGCAGCGTGTCCACATCGAGATCGTTGGTCGGCTCATCGAGCAGTATGAGGTTGCCGCCGGTCTTGAGCAGCCGGGCCAGATGAACGCGATTGCGCTCGCCGCCGGAAAGCACCGCTACCTTCTTCTGCTGCTCCGCCCCTTTGAAACCGAACCAGGAGCAGTACGCGCGCGTGTTGACCTTGCTGCCGCGGCCCAGCTCGATCTCGTCCTGCTTGCCCGAGATCTCCTCCCAGATGCTCGCTTCGCCATTCAGCGCGTCACGTGACTGATCGACATACGCGAGCTGAACGGTCGAGCCGACCTTGAGCGTGCCGGAATCGGGCGCCTCCTGGCCGGTAATGATGCGGAAGAGCGTCGTCTTGCCCGCCCCATTCGGACCGATCACACCCACGATGCCGCCGCGCGGCAGACTGAAGGTCAGATCCTCGAAGAGCAGCTGGTCTCCGTAAGCCTTGCTCAGGTTTTGCGCGACGATCACTTCGTCGCCCAGCCGCTGCGGACTCGGAATGATGATCTCCGCGGCCGTGACCTTCTCCTGCACGTCCTGATTCGCGAGCTCCTCGTAGGCCGTGATGCGCGCCTTGCCCTTCGCGTGACGCGCGCGCGGAGCCATGCGGATCCATTCCAGCTCGCGCTGCAGCGTGCGCTGCCGGGCTGACGTCTGCTTCTCTTCCTGCGCGAGCCGGCTCTGCTTCTGCTCGAGCCAGCCGGTGTAATTGCCCTTGTAGGGCACGCCTTCGCCGCGATCGAGCTCCAGAATCCATTGCGCGACGTTGTCAGGAAATAGCGATCGTGCGTGACGGCGACAATGGTGCCCTTGCATTCCGCGAGGTGGCGCTCCAGCCACGCAACCGATTCCGCGTCCAAATGGTTGGTCGGCTCGTCGAGCAGCAGCAGATCCGGTTCCTCGAGCAGGACGCGACACAGGGCAACGCGGCGGCGCTCACCGCCCGACAGGTTTTCGACATCCGCCTCGCCGGGCGGCAGACGCAGCGCTTCCATCGCGATGTCGATCTTGCGATCGAGGTCCCACGCGCCGGCCGCATCGATCGCATCCTGCACGCTCGCCTGCTCCTCGAGCATAGCGGTCATCTGATCGTCCGGCAGTGGCTCCGCGAAGCTGGTGTTGATCTCGTCGAAGCGGCGCAGCAGGTCGCGGATCGGTCTGACTGCCTCTTCGACGTTGCCGCGCACGTTGAGCCGCGTATCGAGCTGCGGCTCCTGCGGCAGATAGCCGACGCGCGTGCCCCTGGCCGGCCAGGCCTCACCCTGAAAATCGCTGTCGACGCCCGCCATGATGCGAAGCAGCGAGCTCTTGCCCGAGCCGTTCGGACCCACCACGCCGATCTTCGCGCCCGGGAAAAAGGACAACCATATGCCTTTCAGAATCTCGCGGTTCGGCGGCACGACCTTCCGGAGATCCTTCATGACGTAGATGTATTGCGGAGAATTCATAGCCGCTAAAGATAGCACGACCGCAGCAGGTGGCACACCCGTTGCCCCGCGTCGAGGCGTGAAAGGCGAATTGCCGATTTTCGTGAATCCAGGCGCTGGACAGCACACCGGCGACCCGCGTACGGCGCTCGAACGGGCATTCGAATCGGCGGGCGCGCGACCGAGCATTCACGTTCTCAACCGCGCCGAGATGCAAGCCGCCATTCGCGAGGCGATCGCGCGCGGCGCCGACATCATCGGCATCGCGGGTGGTGACGGTACGATCTCGAGCGCGGCCCATGCGCTGGTCCACAGCGGCGCCGCCCTGCTTCCGATTCCGCTGGGCACGTTCAATCATTTCGCCACCCGGTACGGCATTCCCACCATCGAAGCCGCGGTTCACGCCTGGCAGCGCGCGACCGTGCAGCCGGTCCACGTGGGATCGGTCAACGAGCGCACCTTCGTCAACAATGCATCCTGTGGCTTCTACCCGCACATCGTGCGGCATCGCGAGCGATTGGAGCGCGTGCTGCCGCGGGTAGCGGCGATGTGGCTCGCCGGCCTGCGCGTGCTGCTCGAGCTGCCGATGCTGCAGGTCACGGTGCACGCCACAGGCGAGACGATCGAGGTGCGCACACCCGCACTGTGGGTCGGTATCGGACGCAACAGCCTGCGCCTGCCGCCGACCGCCTCCGCCTCCGCCTCCGCTTCCGAACTGCTCGAAGCGGTATGGGCGCGCGCTGAAACCAGGACGGCGGTGCTCGCGGTCTCGTTCCGGCTCTTGCGTCACCTGAGGAGGGAGCTCGAGCCGCGCGACTCGCGCCTCGACGTCGTGCGCACTAGCACCCTGACACTCCGATCCACGCACCCGATCGACATTGCCCTGGATGGCGAGCCGCTCCGGCTCGTGACGCCGTTGCGTTTCGAGATTCGCGAGGCGGCCCTGCGCGTCGTCGTGGTGGGCGCCCGCGCAGCCCAGCCGTATACTGTCGAGAGATGAAAATACGGTATCTGGACGGCGGGAGACTGTATCGCGCGCGGGAGAAGCCGGTCGAGGGAACCATTGTCAGCGTGATGCGCGAAACGGCCGAGGAGGCACAGCAGTCCCGCTTCGCCGATTTCGCGGAGCTGCTCGAGCACCTGCTGGCGCGCGCGAGGACGGCACTCGCCCGCACGCCAGACTTGCTGCCGGTCCTGCGTACGGCGGGCGTGGTGGATGCGGGCGCGAAGGGCTTCGTCCACATCCTTTGACGGTCGTATTCGGAGATCAGGCGCTGCGCGACCGTGTCGACATCGATGCTGAAACTTTCGTGCAGCGGCTGCGGGCGGGCGAGCAGGCCACCACATCACAGCCGCCGCCTGCGGCGTTCCTCGAGTACTACCGGCGCGCTGCCGAAGACGGCGAGGCCGTGGTAGCGATCATCACGTCGGCTGCGCGGAGGTACTGGAGGAGACGCGTGCCGAAATCGTCAGGCGCTTCGGCCAGCGCGAGATCATCAGCGCACCCGCCACAACCCCTCATTAGACGGCCGCGATCGCCTCGATTTCGACCCTTACATCGCGCGGCAGCCGCGCCGCCTGCACGGTCGAGCGGGCCGGCTTGTGCTCGCCGAAATACTCGGCGTAGACCGCGTTCATGGCGGCAAAATCGTTCATGTCCTGGAGGAACACGGTGGTCTTCACCACCGTTCTGAGCGACGCGCCGGCCGCCTCCAGGATGGCCTGCAGGCTCTGCATCACGCGCCGGGTCTGCTGCGTGACATCGCCCTCGACCAGCTGCCCGGTCGCCGGGTCCAGCGGAATCTGACCCGCCGTATACACGAACCCGTTCGCGATGATCGCCTGGCTGTAGGGCCCGATGGCGGCCGGCGCATTTGGGGTTTCGACTCGTTTCCATTCCGACATCAAACCCTCGCCTCGTGGTGGTCGCGTACGACCTCGCGCAGCTCGTCCGGCGTCACGGTCGCAACGCCGGCCTTACCGACTTCAATGCCGGCCGCGTGATTCGCGAGCACGGCTGCTTCGATCATGTCCGCGCCGGCCGCCAGCGCCACCGCAATGACGGCGGTCACTGTGTCACCGGCGCCTGAAACATCGTATACCGAGCGCGCCACAGTCGGCACGCGCACGAACTCATCATCTCTGGTGTAGAGCGCCATGCCGTCTTCGCCCAGGGTGACGAGCAGATTGTGGCAGCCCAGCTCGTCACGTGTGTGCCGCAGCCAGGCCGCTTCCTCCGGGTGCGCGGTGCCGCGCATGGCGGCGGTCAGCTCGAGCAGATTCGGCTTGAAGACGGTCGCGCCATGGTACTGGAAGAAATGCCGAAACTTCGGATCGACCACAACCGGTTTGTCCGCGGCGCGCGCCTCATCGATCGCGGCGCGGATCACCGCCGGCACGAGCACACCTTTGTTGTAATCCTCGAGCACGACCGCATCTGCTTGCGCGACGCGCGCACGCAGCGCGCTCACCAGACGCTGGGAATCACTCTCGCTCAGCTCGTCATCCGACTCGCGATCGTAGCGCGCGACTTGCTGGTGCCGGACCATGACGCGCGTTTTGACCGTGGTCGCGCGCCCGTCGATGGCGGTCAGGCCGGACGCGTCGATGCCATGGCCTTGCAGCTCTGCGACCAGCTCGCGACCCGCAGCATCGGCGCCCACGCAGCCGATCACCGAACACGCCGCACCGAGCGCGACCACGTTGGTCGCGACATTCGCAGCCCCGCCGAGCGCCAGATCCTGGTCGGTGACCCGTACCACCGGAACCGGTGCTTCCGGAGAGATGCGCGATGCGCCGCCGCGCAGGTAAACATCGAGCATGATGTCGCCGATCACCAGCACGCGGACGCTGCGCGCCAGCTCCAGCAACTGCTCGAGACGATCCAGTGTGAGTCGATCCATCGGTATCCGGCACGGAAATTGTGTGGTTGCCCGCCGCGCATAACCCGGACAGCGGGGCGGCATATTACCGAACGGCGCGCGGATTGTAAAGCTTCGCGCCGCACTGACTTCCGAGATTTCATGGACGCGGCACTGACGACTGTCGGCAATCGAGCCCGAGGCGTTGCAATCGGCATCTACGAGTATTTCCTGCTCGCAGCCCGTGCCGTGCGCTTCATCGCCGCGCGTCCGTTCTACTGGCGCGACACCGTCATTCAGATGGATCGGATCGGTGTCGGCTCGATTCCGATCGTCATGCTGACCGGCATTTTCACCGGCATGGTGCTCGCCCTCCAGACCTCGGTCGAGCTCAGCAAGTTCGGCGCTGACGTGTATGTCGGCAATCTGGTAGGCGCCTCCATGATCCGTGAGCTGGGGCCCGTGCTCGCCTCGCTCATGGTGACCGGGCGCTCTGCGTCCGGCATCGCCGCCGAGCTCGGCTCCATGCGCATTACCGAGCAGGTCGATGCGCTGCAGAGCTTCGGCACCGATCCCATCAAAAAACTGGTCACACCGCGCCTCCTCGCGTGTCTGATCATGATGCCGGTGCTGACCATCCTCGCGGATGTCATCGGCATCATCGGCGGTCTGATCGTCGCCGTGCTGCGCATCGGTATTCCGGCGGAAGCCTACATGCAGGGGGTCTTCAATACAGCCGCACTGTCCGGCTTCGTTTTCGGCATTTTCCCCAAGGATTTCGTCAGCGGGCTGCTGAAGCCGTTTGTCTTCGGCGGCATCATCGCGTTGACCGCGTGTTATTACGGGCTCAACACTACCGGTGGCACGGAGGGCGTCGGCAGAGCGACCACGCGCGCGGTCGTGACCTCGTCGGTGCTGATCCTCGCCATGGACTACGTCATTACGCAGCTCCTGATGATCGTGCTGCCACCGGGATGATCGTGATGCAGGAAGCTGCCGAAGAGCATTGGGACGCAATTCGTGAGGAGCTGCGCCAGGATGAACATGAGCAGCCGGCCCAGCGGCCGGACGACGTCGTTATCAAGCTGGAAGACGTGTCGTTCAGCTTCGACCGCCCGATTCTCAAGAACATCAGTTTCGACGTCCGTAAAGGCGAAACCCTGATGATCGCGGGCGAATCAGGCACCGGCAAATCCACCATTCTCAAGTTGATTCTGCGCCTGCTGCTGCCGGATGCCGGACGAATTCACGTGTTCGACCAGGAAATCGTCCACCTGTCGTTCGAGGAAGCGCTCGAGCTGCGCCGCCGCATCGGCATGGTCTTCCAGAATGCGGCACTATTCGATTCTCTCACCATCTTCGAGAACGTGGCCTATCCGCTGCGCGAGCGTGCTTCGGAAGAACACGCGAGGATCGATGAGAACGAAATCGAGCGCGTTGTGCACCAGAAACTGGAGTTCGTCGATCTGGACCCGCAACAGGTGAGCGAGCAGCTGCCGAGCCAGCTCTCCGGCGGCATGCGCAAACGCGTCGGCATCGCGCGCGCCATCGTCGCCGATCCCGAAATCGTGCTGTACGATGAGCCGAGCGCCGGGCTGGATCCCATCACACTCAATACCATTCTCGAGCTGATCCGCAAGCTGCAGCGCGAGCTGGCCGTGACGGCGATCGTCGTCACGCACGACATCCGCGCGGGCTTTCGGGTCGCCAATCGCGTGCACCTGCTACGCGACGGCGAGATCACCTTCCGGGGTACACCCGAAGAGATGCTCGCAGACCGTGATCCCTACATCCAGACCTTCCTGAGTTAGCATGCGCGCCACCGAGCGGAAACGGTTTCGGGCTCGCGAGCTGAGGGTCATGGCATTGGCGATCGCGGGGCTGCTGATCCTGATCTACGCCGTCTACCGGGTCGGCAAGATCTTCGATGTGTTCGCCGATCGCTATACGCTGGTTACGCTCCTGCCGAGCGTGGCCGGCATGCGCGAGGGCGCGATGGTCACGCTCGCGGGACAGCAGATCGGTCAGGTCGACGACATCGAGTTCATTCCGATGCGACAGAAGCGCGGCGGCAATCACCTGGAGGTCAAACTCAAGGTCGCGGAGCGCGTGCAGGAGCAGATTCGCGCGGACTCGAAAGTCGTGATTCGCCCGCAGGGGCTGCTCGGTGACAAGTACGTCGACATTCAGCCCGGCACGCTCGCAACCGCGGCGCTGGCCGAGGGTGACACGATTGCGTCCGAGGCGGCGCTCGACCTCGAGCAATTCCTCGCGCGCGCTTCCGAGGCGATGGACCAGATCGTGGTGGTGGTTCAGGACCTCGGCCGCATCAGCGCGCCGCTCGCGCGCGGCGAAGGCACGATGGGCCAGTTGTTGCACGATGAGCAGTTGTATCGGGAAATGGTTTCCGCGACCGCGGAGATGCAGGCGCTGCTCGGCCGCATCAATCGCGGGGACGGCGCGCTGGGCAGGCTGGTGCGTGACCCCGAGCTTTACCAGAAGATGGTGTCGGCAGTGAACCGAATCGATCAGATAGGCGGTCAGATCCTGAACGGTCAGGGTACGCTCTCCCTGCTGATTCGCAACGATTCGCTCTATCGCGGATTCGCCGGAACCGCCACCCGCGCAGACGACGCAGCGCGCGAGCTGGCCGCTTTGTTACAACGAATGAATCGCACGGACGGCACACTCAATCGCCTGATTACGGATCCGCGCCTGTTCGATGAACTTTTGAACGCCGTCGTCGACCTGCAGACACTGATCGCGGACGTGCGCCAGAATCCGAAGCGATACGCGCCGCCCGTGAACGTCAAAGTCTTCTAGAGTGGGTGAAATCGATAACGAGGTCACGCGCGATCGCATCGTGAGCCTCGCGTTTCAAGGCGACGAAGCACGCTTCCGGCGCTTCGTGGACGAGCTGCGCGCCGTAGTTCCGCCTGATGCGCAGGTCATCCTGCGCGGCAGTGCCGTGACCGGCTCGCGCTGGTCGGACGGCAAGCCGTTCGACGCCGATGGGCCCGGCACCAGCGATCTCGACGTCACCTTTGTGAGCGCCGCGATGGTGGACCTCTGGCAGGCGTTCTATATACCGGGACTGCACACCATGCCGCACGATGACGACAATCCCGATGCCTGTCCGCCGCTCAACGCTCTGCGCAGCAGACTTCAGGAGCTGGCCGGGCGGCCTGTGAACCTGCAGGCGTCTTCGAGCCTGGTTCATTTCGCGCGTGACGTGCTGCTGGATCAGCCGTACTACACGCTGATCGACCATCCGGCCTGAGCCGGGCACAGGTGGCTTGCCGGGCGGGAGTTTCCATCGTATCATCCGGATACTAGGATGATACGCACCGCTTCCCCGCTCTTCGGGCAACTGGCCGCGCTGGCCGATCCGACTCGCGGCCGTATGCTGCTTCTGCTGGAACAGCAAGCACTTACGGTCAGCGAAGTGTGCTCGGTCATGCAGCTGCCGCAGTCCACCGTGAGCCGCCATCTCAAGGTTCTGGTCGATGAGGACTGGGCCAGCGGGCGCGCCGAAGGCGCGAGCCGGCTTTACCGCTTGCGCGCTCTGCAGCCCCCGGCGAAGCGCATCTGGGAGACGGTGCGCACCGAAATCGCCGGCTCCGTTGCCGGCCGTCAGGATCGGCAGCGTCTGCGCGCGGTACTGGACGTGCGGCGCAACAAGTCGGCGGCCTTCTTCTCGGCGGCCGCTGGTGACTGGGAGCGCGTGCGGCTGGAGCTGTTCGGTACGACCGCCGAGCTGCTGCCCCTGCTCGCGCTGCTGGATGCGGATATGACGGTTGGCGACCTGGGCTGCGGCACCGGCCAGATCGCGCGCGCACTCGCGCCCTTCGTCGGCCGGGTGATCGGTGTGGATGCGTCCGCTGCGATGCTGCAAGCCGCGCAGGCGCGGCCCGGCGAAAACCTCGAGCTGCGCAAGGGCGAGCTCGAGGATCTGCCGGTCGCGGACGGCGAGCTGGATGCGGCACTGCTGTTTCTCGTGCTGCATTACGTCGTGAACCCCGAGCGTGCGTTGAGAGAAGCGGCGCGCACGCTCGAGCCGGGGGGCCGCCTGCTGCTGGTCGACATGATGCCGCACGATCGCGAGAAGCTGCGCGAAACCATGGGTCACGTGTGGTCCGGGTTTTCGGCCGGGCAGCTGACCGAATGGCTGGGCGCGGCCGGCTTCGAGCGTATCCAGTACATCCCACTGCCAGTCGATCCGCGCGCGCAAGGACCGGCGTTGTTCTGCGTGCGGTGCACTATACCAGACACTCAACGGAGCAAGTCATGAGCACAGTCATGCAGCGTGAGAAGAAGGCGACGTCGTCCGGCGACGAGCGTCTTTCCTTCACAGTCGCCGATCTCTCACTCGCCGAATGGGGGCGCAATGAGATCCGGCTCGCCGAGCAGGAAATGCCCGGGCTGATGGCGGTGCGTGCGGAGTACGCGGACCGCAAGCCGCTCGCGGGCGCACGCATCATGGGCTCGCTGCACATGACTATTCAGACCGCCGTTCTCATCGAGACACTCGCGGAACTGGGCGCGGACGTGCGCTGGGTTTCGTGCAACATTTTTTCGACTCAGGACCACGCCGCCGCGGCGGTCGTCGTCGGGCCGAACGGCACGGTGGACAAACCGGCCGGCGTGCCGGTCTTCGCCTGGAAAGGCGAAACGCTGGAAGAATACTGGTGGTGCACGGAGCAGGCGTTGCTCTGGCCGGATGGAAAGGGCCCGACACTGATCGTCGACGATGGTGGTGACGCCACCCTGCTCGTGCACAAGGGCCTCGAATTCGAGCGTGCCGGCGCGATTCCCGAATTCGACCCCGGCAACGACGCCGAGGAGTGGGGCGTCATTCTCGATCTGCTGCGCCGCATTGCCGCGCACGACCCGATTCGCTGGGCGCGCATCGCGCCGGACATTCGCGGCGTCTCGGAGGAGACGACCACGGGCGTGCATCGTCTCTACGAGATGGATCGCAGCGGCACGCTGCTCTTCCCCGCCATCAACGTGAATGACTCGGTCACGAAATCGAAGTTCGACAACATCTATGGTTGTCGGCACTCCGTGGTCGACGGCCTCAATCGCGCGACCGACGTCATGATCGGCGGCAAAGTGGCGGTCGTCTTCGGCTTTGGTGAAGTCGGCAAGGGCTGCGCGCAGGCGCTGCGCGGCCAGGGTGCGCGCGTCATCGTGGCCGAGATCGATCCGATCTGCGCACTGCAGGCGGCCATGGAAGGCTACCAGGTGGCGACCATGGAAGACGTCGTCGAGAGCGCCGACATCTTCATCACGGCCACCGGCAACAAGGACATCATTACCGCCGGCTACATGAGCCGGATGAAGGACAAGGCCATCGTCGGCAACATCGGCCACTTCGACAACGAGATCGACATGGCCGGCCTGAGAAAGCTGAAAGGCATCCGGAGGAACAACATCAAGCCGCAATACGATGAGTGGATCTTCCCGGACGGGCACAGTGTGCTGATTCTGGCCGAAGGCCGTCTGCTCAACCTGGGCTGCGCGACCGGCCATCCCAGCTTCGTGATGTCCGCGAGCTTCACGAACCAGGTGCTCGCGCAGCTAGAGCTGCACCAGAACAACGAGCAGTATGAGAAGAAGGTGTACGTGCTGCCCAAGAAGCTGGACGAGAAGGTCGCGCGCCTGCACCTCGACAAGCTGGGCGTCAAGTTGACGGAGCTATCGAAAGATCAGGCGGCGTACATCGGCGTGCCGGTGGAAGGTCCCTACAAGCCCGATCACTACCGTTATTAGTGGCAGGCCTCGGTCCGGTCGCCCTGCGGGGCGGCCGGGTCGATGCGGAACGCGCAGCGCGGCGTGCCATTTCGCTCGCAGCACTCCACGACCGGTTTGCCCACGATGCCGCTGACCAGCTCTTCCGCCAGCGCACACGCTTCCGGATTGCTGCCGACCACTTCCGACAGCGGGCAGCTGAAGCCACGAATCAGGATGGTCCCGTTGTCCTCCTGCACTTCCGCCAGTCCGCCCAGCTCCTGCAGCACGGCCACCGCGGCATCCAGCCGGTCCTTCAGCGTGGCGCCGGCGCCGCTCGCCTTCTGTCCGGCGCGTTTGCCGACCGCGCGCACGAACGCCTCGAGTCCCGCACTGCCGCTCTGCTCGCGCACGTAGGCGAGCGTCTCGCTCAGTACCGTCGCGTATGCCTTCGGAAACAGTGACTCGGCTTCGCTGCTCAGGTGATAGACGTACGCCGGCTTGCCGATGCCGCGCCGCACGCCCTGCTGCTGCACCAGGCCATCCCGCTCGAGCGCCGCCAGATGGATGCGCACCGCGTTATCGGTCAGCTCGAGCGTGTCGGCCAGCTCGTTTACGGTCCGCGGCCCCCAGCGCAGCAGGGACAGGACCCGCCCACGCGTACTGGAAAGCATGCGCTGCCGCCAGTGTTTTTCGACCATTCGCCTCCCCGTGGCTGCTCCGTAATCTGACGCTTCTACGCCATAAAATCAACTATTTACATTATTTCCTTGACAAATGTGGCCTGCACCCCCATGCTGCGGCGACGGTGCATGTCCACCGGCCCGCCAGGGCCGACAACCAGGAGGAGCGGGATGAAGGGCCAATATCGGATGGTGCTGCTGCTGATCGCGGCCGCGGGCTGCGCGAGCGGCCAGAATGAAGCCAGCGAGAAATCGGCGAGCCTGAGCGATCCCGAGATCGCGGCGGTCGTGGTGGCCGCCAATTCGATCGATGCGTCACTCGGCGACCTGGCCGCGGCGCGTGCGGCCAGCGAGGAGGTCAGGAATTTCGGCAAGACGATGAGCCGCGATCATCGCGCGGTGAACGAGCAGGCCGGTGCGCTGGTTGCGAAGCTGGGAGTCACACCGCTCGAAAGCTCGGTCAGCCGCCAGTTGCGCGCCGACGCGACTGCCTTTCGTGTGACGCTCGAGGCGAAGCAGGGTGCGGAATTCGATCGCGCGTACATTGCGCACGAGGTCGCCTACCATCAGGCCGTGATCGACGCCGTGGATCAGCTTCTGATTCCGAACTCGCGCAATGCCGAGCTGCGTAAAGCGCTCACCGATGTACGGCCTGCGCTGGTCGCGCACCTCGAGCATGCGACGAGTCTCCAGACCTCGCTGAAGTAGCGCATGCGCTACACACTGAGCATTGGACTCTCGGTGCTGGTATTCGCGAGCGCGGCAGTTGCCTGTGGTCAGGACAGGGCCGCGCCCGCGAACTCAGCGAAGCGGCACACCATCGAAATTCGCGGCTTCGCGTTCGCGCCCGCACGAATCCGTGTCGCACCGGGCGACACAGTCGTGTGGGTGAACCGGGATGTGGTGCCGCACACGGCGACGGCGACCGGTGCCAAATGGGATTCCGGTGACATCCCGGCCGGCAAGAGCGCAATCGTGATTGCCCGCGGCAGCGGCGAGCAGCCGTACATCTGCGCGTATCATCCGAGCATGCGAGGCACACTGATCGTCGCGAAACGACCGTAGCCGCTACGGCTTTTTCGTGACTCCCACTCTTACAGTGGCGGGCAGGCTCAATTTGCCGGACGCGACGTCGAATACGTCCACTACGCATAGCAGCGGATCGTGGACGCTCGCGTTCACGCGCAAGGGCGCGAGCGCCGGCGCGGGCGCGAGCGTTGTTTTCGCGTCCCCCTGCCGGTTCTTCAGGCCCTTCGCTCATCCGCGCGACGTCGATCAGCCGCATCACTGTGCGTTCGTCAATGCGCCGTTCGGTGATCGTGCGCTGCGGCTCGAATGCAGCGAACACGAGCCGGCGGATGCCGCAAGCGCGGCCGCAGCGTGGCAGCGCTTCGTGTCTCAGTCCGGCGTCGCATGATCCTCGTTGTCGCGGACGCGGCTCGCGCCTTGGTGATGCGCGCAGAACGCGCTGCAGTAAAAAGTGCCGTTCGCCTCGATGCCGTGACCGACGATCTTGCAGCCGCAATGATCGCAGACGGGCGCCAGCTTGTGAATCGCGCATTCGAATGAGTCGAAGGTGTGGCGCGCGCCCGCGGCCACGACCTCGAAGCTCAGCCGGTACTCATTCCCGCACACCTCGCATTTTGCCATGGGAGTGTCCCTTCGAAGCATGGTTTGAGAGGCGTCTCAGCCACGGCAAACGTAGTGCCGCCCGCCTGCCTGTAACGTTTCCGCTTGCTGGCGGAACAGTAAGGTAGGAGGTGGGCATGGAGAACATCGTCGCATTCGAGGACGGCGTCGAATCGGAGCTGCGCGCCCGCATCGGCAAGGCACTGGAGCGTCTTTCCGCGGTACTCATGACTCGGGTGGGGGACGGAGGACTGGTCGCAGATCGTGCGGCGGACCCCGAGGTTGCCGCGCTGCAGGCGCGCATTCGGCTGCTCGGGCAACTGGCGGCCGGCCTCGCGACCGCCAGCGCGGATACGCTGCCGCCCCGCGGCGCCGGTTTTGGCACAGTGGTGGTAGTACAGGAC
>JBQTJO010000426.1:0-6911 GCA_052387015.1 Gemmatimonadota bacterium | reverse complement strand
GCGCAGCATGTTCGCGGCCTGGGCAGAGAAAAGCTGCGTGTGGAGATCAAGGCTGAGGAGCTGGTCGCGGAGATTGCACCTCTTCTGCGACCGGTCCCGTATCACTGCACCTTGTGCCTGCACCTCGAGCGCGCCGGCAACTCCGCGTACCTAAACGTCGGCGAGGGCGCTGCGCTGTTCAAGCCGAAAAAGAAGGCGGACAAGTACGACATCGCGCGTGGCGAGGCCAAAGAGGTTCAGAAGGCGCTGAGGGGACTGGTATTGAAAGGAAAGCTGACCGAAGAAGACATCGCGGTTGCATTCGATCTCGCCGACTGCATCATCGGCATGCTGACCAACATGATCAAAAATCTCGAGGAGCGGTTCTAACCCACGGCCCGCGCCCGCCACCCGCGCCCGCAAGTTTCCCGCGCCAGCGCCCGCGACCGCGCCCGCGCGAAGCGGGAGCCCGACTCATTTCTCGATGCGGAGTAGCCACTTCCTTTCCGCCTCACCCAGAGCTTTCCTTTGCTCGTCACTCAATGCAGCGAGCACGCTGCGCGCCTCCACAGCGCGCCCCAGCTCGGCGAGCGCGGCCGCGCGCAGCACGACAAAGTCCGCCCGTTTCTGCCGGCCCGCTTCGAGAATGCGATTGCCCTCCTCGATCACGCGCAGCGCTTCCGCCGGCGCGCCGGCCTCGAGCATCGCCAACGCGGCCTGTGCGCGGAAGCGGAACTGCTGCGGCTTGCGCGCGATCAGCTCGCGGAAGAACTCGAGCTGCTCGCGTGCCTGGCCGTTCGCGCTGCGGATCGCCGCAATGAAGATGGCCGCCTCGTCCTGCGGGTCCCGCAGATACGTCGACGGCCGGGGTGCCGCCAGCTGCGCCTCGGCGATCCGGATCGCCTCGGCCGGCATGCCGTGGTCGCGGTACAGCTCGCGCAGCGTCGTGTTCAGCCGGGCCCTCTCCGCCAGATCCGTCTCGAGGGCGAGCGCGCGTTCGTACAAGTCGAATACTTCGGTCGGCGGCGCCGGCTGCTTGCGCTCGCGCGCGACCGCGCCGGCGTACTCCGCGCGCACGGCGAGCGTCGGTGCATGCAGTGAATCGGTGCGCGCAGCGCGGGCGAGCCAGGCCTCCGCAGCCGCCCACTGCCGGCGCGCGATCGCGAGCCGCGCCGCCTCGAGCATGGCCGGCACGTAGCGGTCATCGTGGGCCAGCGCGCTGTCGATCAGCGCCAGACCGCGCCCGTACGCCGCCTCTCCGTCGCGCAGTTCCGTAGCGCCTTGCCGTAGCGCAGTCGTCCGGAGCTGTCGCGCCAGCGCCGTATACACGTGCGCCCAGTTGCTGCGCATTGCGCTCCGGTCACCGGCCAGATAGGCCCGATTGCGCGTGATCAGCGTGTCGAGGAACGCAAACAGCACGGGATCCTTGCGGATCAGGTCCGCGCGCGTGTTCATCGCCTTGTGATTCAGCGGGTGCACCTTCACCGGCGAGAGATACGCCTCGTAGGCCTGCGCGAAGAACTCGCTCTCGTTGTTGGCCGAGTAGTAGTCGAGCACGCGATGATTCGCGATCGCAGCGTGGTACAGCTCACGAATGCGGCGCGCCTCGCGGTCGGTCAGCACGGCGCCGTGCCACTGGTGCACGTATTCGTGCAGCAGGACCACACGTTCCTGATGCGAGCCTCGCTCGACGTACTCGATGCCGGCAGCCGCGTGATTGCCGCCCGCGCCTCGTATGTCCATCCACTGCCGGTTGTCGAAGGTCGTGGAGGTGCGGAAGAAGTTGCGGCCGAGCGCTTCATCCAGGTCGCGGTGCAGCGGCGGCACCGTGTAGGTGTAGCCGAGCCGCGCGAGCATCGGCACGTAGGCAAGCGACGGGCCGAGCTGCTGGCGCGCCATGCGTTCGACCCGATCGCCGGGATAGTAGCTCAAGTCCTTGAACACGCGCGCGAACGCGCTGTCGACGGGCAGCGGCTCGGCCGCAATCGCCTGCTCGAGCGAGTCGCGGTTGACCACGTATTCGAGCTGGCGCTGCTTGATGACCGCGGCAAGGCCGTTGTGCGCGGGACCGTAATTCCTGCGGCGCGCGAGCAGCGTCGTGAACGCCGCCTGCGCGGAATCGAGCCGCTGCGCGCGCGGCATGTCGTACGCCATGTAGAAGATCGAGCCGCGCGCGAGCGCGGGCAGCAGCGCGTCCGGGAATTCGCGTTCGAGCGCGCGCGTCGCGGCCAGCGCGTCCGCAACGCGCTCCCGAGCAACCAGGCTGTCGATGCCGCGCAGCCGCGCGCGCACCGCGGAGTCCGACGGCTGCGCGTAATCCGCATAGGTCAGGTGGGTGTGCCCGTTGCCGAAGTGCCAGTGCGTCAGGTAGTGCAGCGGGTCGATTTCCAGAGCACGGTTCCACTGCTCCGCCATGGCGGGCAGCTGGCGCGCATCGACCCGCCGCCAGATGGCGTAGCCGTACGCGAAGCGCGCGTCCGCATTGAGCGAATCCAGCTCGACGGCCCGGCGCAGCGGCGCCTCGGCGAGCTCCGGCTGCTGGTTCCAGAAGTGCGCGTCCCCCTCGAGCAGGTAGCCTTCGGCCCGCAGCGGCGCCCTTCGCTGGATGGATTTCGCGTGCGCGAGTGCGCGCTCGAACTGCATCCTGAGCAGCGCGATGCGTCCCGCGAGGTAGGCTTCGTCGATGCGAGGTGTTCCGCCGATCCCGGCCAGCGTGCGCTCGGCGGCGTCCAGCTGCCAGGCCTGGATCTGTAGCCGCGCCTTGCGCAGCGCTGCCGCACGGTGATCCGGCCGCGCCGCGAGAATGCCGCTCACAATGGCGTCGGCAGCCGCGTAGCGGTGCTGCCGGATCAGCGAGTCCGCGCGCGCGAGGCCGCCATCGATGGTCTCAAGGGTCTGCGCCGGCGTGACCGTCGGAAGGATGGCCAGCAGCACTGCCGTTCGGGTGAGATTCCGCATAAGTCAGACGCCGAATACGCTGAGCCCGCGCGACAGCGCGGCGGTTGCCTGCCGCTCATCGTGAGTCCAGAACTCGACTGGCTCGTCACCCGCTTCGGACGCCAGGAGCTCCGCCGTCGCAACGTGAATAGCATCGAGCGCGCGAACGTTTACTGCAAATGAGTCCTTCGCGCGCGCAATTACGCGCTCATCGATCGCAACCAGATCCATCATGGTAAGCACCGTGCCCAGCTCGCTACGCTTCGTCGCGGTCTGAACATCGTCCAGACTCCCGAGCAGCCGCTCCCGATCGATCGCTCGAAACGTTTCCACTTCGATCAGGCGGGAAGAGATGACGCGCGCGCCAGGCTCGAGCTGGACTGACAGACCTGGCTCCGCGAACAATACGCGCAGAAGTGCGCTAGCCTCGACGTACTTCACTCGGATCCTCGCGCACGGCGCGCAGGGCGGCCTGAATGTCGACCTGCCGGTCGAGACGCGAAATCCGGAGGGAGCCCCAGTCCTGACTTCCGGCTCGCAACCGGCCCGTTGCCGCCCAGCGGTCGCGCCACGACTGCGGGCCCGCTTCGGTAGGACCGATTTGAGCGATTGGCTCGTCGCGATCCTTCACCACAATCCGTGTACCACGCGACGCCAGCCGCAAGTATTTGCTGAGGTGAGCTTTAAGCTCGGAAACATTAATGGCCTTCATGGTCACAAAATAGGACCATCAAGGTCTCAAAGCAACGGACACGACAGCGCTGGCTACGCCGCCGGCAGGCCGATTCTGCGGATCAGCTCGCGGTAACGCGGGTCGTCGCGCAGCTCCCTGAAGCGCGGGTCCCATTTCACGAAAATCAGAAAGCTCGCACGTTCGGCGTGTGCGCGGCGCAGCCAGACCAGCGCCTGATCCGGCTGACCGAGCCCCGCATATACGGTCGCCACGTCGTAAGGCGAAACGTATTTTGTCGTAGCGGGATCCTGGAGCTGCTCGAGCAGCGCGAGGGCCTCGGCGCGCTCGCCGCTCTGCGCGAGTGCGTGCGCCAGCGCGGCCTGCGCGAAGGGGCGCTCTTGCGAGTGCTGCACGGCTTTCCGCAATGAAGCGATCGCGCCGGGCATGTCACCGGTCTGCTGCTGGCCCCAGCCCAGAATCATCTCGGGCCACCACATGTTCGGCATCATCATCAGCGCCTTGCGCGCGCCATCCAGGGCGGCCGTGTAGTGGCCGTCCGAGAAGCGGTGCCAGCCGGCGCAGGCCTGCAGCATCGTGTTGTTGGGATCCAGCTCCGCCGCGCGCACGCTCTCCGCCGCCGACTCCGCGGAACGCCCGACCGCCACCAGAAAATGCGCATAGTCGTGCCGCACCTGCGCATTCGATGGCGCGAGCTGCAGTGCCCGCTTGAACTCGCGCTCCGCGGCCGGAAAGTCCAGCTCGTAATGCATGAGATACAGCGCGAGCGTGGCGTGCGCATCGCCCAGCTCCTCGTCCAACTCGAGCGCGCGCACCGCGGCGTCCTTCACCTTCGGGAACATCTCCTTCGGCGAGCGCGCGGCCAGGAACGTCTGGAAGTAGTAGTTGCGCGCGAGCGCGGCATGCGCGGGTGCGTACTTCGCATCAATGCTGAGCGCCTGCAGCAGATGCTCGTTGCTCTCGTCGCGCCGGTTGGCCGCGGCGTGATGCAGGCCGCGCAGGTACTCCTCATAGGCGTGCGGATCCGCCGATTGCTGCGCGACACGCTCGAGCTGCGCGCGCTTTTCAGGCGTCAGCTTGGCCTCGAGGGCCGCCGCAATGTCGCGCGCGATCTCGGTCTGCACCGCGAGGATGTCGGCGAGGTCGCGATCGTACGTCTCGGCCCAGAGGTGACCGTCGTTGCTCGCGTCGATCAGCTGCGCCGTAATCCGCACCTTGTCGCCGTACCGGCGCACGCTGCCCTCCAGCACGGCGCCGACGCGCAGCTCGTTTGCGATCTGCCCGATCGGCTTGCTCGCGCCCTTGTACTGCATGACCGAAGTGCGCGAAATCACCTTCAGCCCGTCGATGCGCGCGAGCTGGGTCAGCACGTCCTCGGTAATGCCATCGGAGAAGTACTCGTTGTCCGGATTGCCGCTCATGTTCTCGAACGGCAGCACGGCCACCGCGCCGATCGCGTGACCGGCGTCGCCCTTGCCCGTGACCACCAGCGCGCCCAGCAGGCTCAGCCCGGCCAGCATGGCGCCGGCCAGAGCGATGCGGCGCCCGGTCCGCCCTCGGGTCGGTTGACCGTCAACCGCATCGGAACGCTGTACGCCGTCCGGCGTGAGGTCGAAAGCCCAGGCCAGGGCCACGGCGATGGGAAAGCCGACGATCGCGAGCGCCGCCACCAGCGTGACGGTCCAGTCCGGCAGTTTCAGTGCGGGGAAGAACGCGGTTACTACCTGCATCACGACGAATGCGACCACCGCGTACGCGCAGGCTACCCGTGTCACGTGCCGCCGCTTGAGTTCGCCGAGAAGACCATGGAGTCGCGAGAGGAAGAAGCGCATACCGCCACCTGGACAGAGGAGTACGGAAAAGGTGCGAATTGGGTCGGCCAAAAACAAGCAGTCCGGCCGCCTTGCCCATTGGTATTGTTTTAGGAGATACGAAACCTTAATGTATGTGCTCCTAAATACCTCGGCTGGAGCAACCGTATGGGCCGTTTTCTCGTCGCGGCGCTACTCTTCACCGCCGGCATGCCCGCCGGCGCCGATGCCATTCCCTATTTCGCGCGCCGCTATGGCGTAAGCTGCCAGCAATGTCATGTGGCGCCACCCAAGCTGAACCGCTTTGGCGAGCGGTTCCTCGCCCGGGGCTACGCTGCCCCCGAGCTGGCCAGGGCGCGCGGAACCTGGCCGTTCGCCGTGTGGGCGAGCGGGCGTTCCGAATCCTTACCCGGCGCCCAGGCTGAGAACGATCATGAGCTTTTTCCGAACCGGATTGAAGTAATCTCGGGCGGTAAAGTGGCCTCATGGCTTTCCTATTTCGTCGAATGGCGGCCGCTGAGTCTGGAGTCGCGCTCCGACGGCAGCTTGAGGGACCGCTCCGGACGTTTCGAGGATCTGTTCCTGCTGATCCGTCGCGACGCTTTTGAGCTCACTTTGGGACAATTCCGTCAAATCGCGCAGGTGGATGTCTCGCGTCGTCTGGGATTGAGCGAGCCACTCGTCCTCTCCAGCGCGCTACCAGCCATTGGCGGCGGGAGGGCGCGGGAGCGCTCGCTTAGGAGCTTCTCGCCGGCCGGGCGTTCACCGGCCGTGCGACTGAGCTTCGTGCAGGGCGCCGGCACGGGCTGGCAGTGGACCACGTCGGCGGGCATTGCCGTACCGGGCGAGCTGTCGATTCCCATCACCAGCGAGGCGAAAACCGAAGCGAGCAATGAAGTCGAATGGCGCGCGAAGGGCGTCGTCGCTGAAAGCTTCATACGCAGGGGCTACACTTCGGTCGGAGCGCACGTTTTATACGACAACGCGCGGCGGTACCTCGCGCACCTGGTATTCACCGGAGCGGCGTCGGACAAGTGGCACTGGACCGTGATCGGCGGCGCTGCGCGGGCCGGAGATTCAGCGCTGGGAAGGTGGTCGGCAGAAGGTGAATTTATTCCGCGCTCTGCATTCGCCGTCGGTGCGCGGGTCGAGGATCGCGCCAGCGACGGCGCCCGCATCGCGCTACTGCCGTTCGTGAACCTGCATTTCCCCGGCTCGACCTACACCGTGCGACTTACGATCGAGCAGCGACTGCAGCGCGATCGGAACGCGACCTTCATCGAGCTGGGAACCGTGTTCTGAGAGAGATTGAGAGAAGACCGGACTGGAAAACCGGATTAGAAAACCGGATTAGAAAACCGGACTGGAAAACCGGACTGGAAAACCGGATTCGAAAACCGGATTCGAAAACCGGACTGGAAAACCGGATTCGAAAACCGGATTGGAAAACCGGACTGGAAAACCGGATTCGAAAACCGGATTGGAAAACCGGA
>JBQTJO010000425.1:0-4487 GCA_052387015.1 Gemmatimonadota bacterium | reverse complement strand
GACCGCGCGGGAGCGGATCCGTGCAGGTGAATTCGAGAGCTGGAGCCGTGACTGGCTCGAGCAATTCCGGGGAGCGACCAAACCATGATGCCGTTTTTTTCCATGATGCTTCAGCAGGCGCAGCGGCCGAGCATGCTGCCGTTCCTGCTTCAGTTTGCCGCGATCATCGCGATCTTCTGGTTCCTGCTCATCCGCCCGCAGCGCAAGCTGGCGCAGAAGCACAAGGAGACGCTGGCGTCGCTCAAGAAGGGCGACGAGGTGATGACCAGCGGCGGCATCGTCGGCACGGTCGTGCACCTGACCGAAGACCGGGTCACGGTGCGCACCGACAAGGAGACGCGCATCGTGGTCGCGCGCGCGAAGATCGAGCGCGTGTTCACGGCCGAACCGCCGGCCGGCCAGGCGCAGTGACGAACATGTCGCGCCTGGAAGTACGACTGCTCGGCGATGCGGTGCTGCGCAAAAAGGCGGAGCCCGTGATCGCGATCACGCCGGAGCTGCGCCAGCTGGTTGCGGACATGTTCGAGACCATGTACGCGGAGGAGGGCGTAGGACTGGCGGCGCCGCAGGTCGGCATCAGCGACCGCGTCATTGTGGTCGATCCGCACAGTGAGGAGACCGAACCGTTCGCGCTGATCAACCCGGAGATCCTCGAGGCGAGCAAGGAAACCGAGAAAGGCGAAGAAGGCTGCCTGAGCATTCCCGGGCTGCGCGATCTGGTCGAGCGTCCATTGCGCGTGCGCGTGCGCGGCCTGAGTGAGAACGGCGAAGTCCGTGAGTTCGATGCGGAGGGGCTGCTCGCGCGCATCCTCCAGCACGAGGTCGATCATCTCGACGGCATCCTCTTCTTCGACCGCCTGACGCCGCTCAAGCGCAAAATGCTCCTCAATAAATGGCAGAAGATCAAGCCGGAAACAGCAAAGTGACAATGTCACCCCTCCTCCCCTCCCCCCCTCCGCCCCTAATCTAAGCATGCGCATCCTCTTCTGGGGCACACCCGGCTTCGCGGTGCCGTCGCTGCGCGCGCTGATCGGCGAGGGGCACGAGGTGGTGGCGGTCGTAACGCAGCCGGATCGCCCCGCCGGGCGCGGCCGCGAGCTGCGCGAGCCGCCGGTCAAGACGCTCGCTACCGACGAAATGATTCCGGTCTTCCAGCCGGTCAAAGCCCGCGATCCCGATTTCATCGACCGCATCCGGCACCTCGCGCCGGAGATCTCGGTGGTGATTGCGTACGGGCAGATCCTGACGCGTGAAGTGCTGGAAATTCCGGAGAAGGGCTCGATCAACGCGCATGCATCGCTGCTGCCGGAGCTGCGCGGCGCGGCGCCCATCAACTGGGCGATCGTGCGCGGCTATCAGAAGACCGGCGTGACCGTGATGCGCATGGTAGAGAAGATGGACGCGGGTCCGATGCTGTTTCAGGTGGAAGAACCGATCGGCCCGGACGGGACCGCCACCGATCTGTGGACGCGGCTGAGCGAGATCAGCGCGGCAGCGCTGGTCGAGAGCCTCGCGCTGATCGAGAGCGGTCAGGTAAGCGAGCAGCCGCAGGATGATGCGCGCGCGACGTTCGCGCCGCGCATCACACGCGAGGACGCGCGCGTCGGCTGGGACGC
Source organism: Gemmatimonadota bacterium (assembly GCA_052387015.1). GTDB lineage: Bacteria > Gemmatimonadota > Gemmatimonadetes > Longimicrobiales > RSA9 > CBJLQC01. The sequence continues at coordinate 2,871 of JBQTJO010000425.1, read as the reverse complement.
GGATGCGGCGAGCATCGCCAATCTGATGCGCGGCATGGACGCCGTGCCCGGCGCCTGGACGCTGCACCGCGCGGCCGAGCTGAAGGTCTTCCGGCCGCTGCCGCTGCCGGGTGAGTCACACAAGGCCGCGCCGGGCACGATCCTCGAGGCGGACGAGCTCGATGCGGAGCGCGGCATGGTGGTCGCATGCGGCGACGGCGCGATCGCGATCCGCGAAGTCAAACCGGCAGGGAAGCGGCGCATGACCGCCAGTGAATGGCTGCGCGGCAGGAGTGCCGCCGCGGGGGAAGTTCTCGGGGCGTGAAGGGCCTGCCGAAGCTGCACGTCGTAACCAGCGCCGAGATTCTCGGCCGCCCGGATTTCCTCGACCTCGCCCTCGACCTGCTGGTCGTGCTCCAGCGCCGCCTGGCGCTCCACATCCGTGGCAGCCTTCCCGCCAGCCGGCTGTTTCAGATTGTCGACCAGCTGGCCGCGAAGGCGGACTATGTCGGCGCGTGCCTGATCGTCAACGACCGCGCCGACATTGCGCTCGCGTTCGATGCCGTCGGCATCCATCTGGGTGCCCGCTCGCTGCCGGTCAGCCGCGTGCGTGCCCTTGCGCCATCTCCTCGCCTGATCGGCTACTCGGCGCACGCGCCCGCGGAGGCCGCCGCGGCCGAGCGCGATGGCGCAGACTTCGTTTTCGCGGGTACGATCTATCCGACGCCGGGTCACCCTGATGCGCACGCCGGCGGGCCCGGGCTGCTCGGCGCCATCGTGGAGGCGTGCAGCATGCCGGTCCTCGCCATCGGCGGCGTGACGGCCGAAAGCCTGCCGCAGGTGCTCAGCACGGGCGCATACGGCGCGGCCGTGATTCGCGCGGTGTGGGCCGCGGCCGACCCGGTGCACGCAGCGGCGGAAATCGCTAGACTGCTGGAGACATGAACTCGAATACAGCGAAACTCGAGAGCTCGATCCGCATTCAGATCAACGGCGAAGCGCGCGAGATGCGCGCGGGCATGACGATCACGGATCTGCTGTCCGATCTCGGACTGCACCCGCGCCTGATCGTGGTCGAGCACAACCGCGAGATCCTGGATCGCGAGCGTTACGCCAGCACGGAAGTGCGCGCGGGCGATGCGCTCGAGCTGGTGCATTTCGTGGGTGGAGGTTGATGATGGCTACCGTACTGGAAACCGCGGTTCACGCGGATAACCCGTTCGTGATTGCGGGTCGCGAATTTCGTTCGCGCCTGATTCTCGGCACGGGCAAGTACAGGGACAACGCGACCATGCAGCGCGCGCTCGAAGCGGCGGAAGCCGAGATGATCACGGTCGCGGTGCGGCGCGTGAACCTGGACCGCACGCAGGAAGATGGCATCCTCTATCATCTCGATCCCGAGAAGATCTTTCTGCTACCGAATACGGCGGGCTGTTACACTGCCGAAGATGCGGTTCGTTACGCGCGCCTCGGTCGTGCGGCCGGTCTCAGTGACTGGGTCAAGCTCGAAGTGATCGGCGATCAGCGCACGCTGCTGCCGGACGTGCAGGCCACGCTGGAAGCCGCGAAGGTGCTGGTGAGCGAGGGCTTCAAGGTGCTCGCCTACACGAACGAGGACCTCATCATGGCGCTGCGGCTCGAGGATGCAGGGTGCGCGGCGGTCATGCCGCTGGCGAGTCCGATCGGCAGCGGCCTCGGCCTGATCAATCCCTACTACATTCGCGAGATCAAGAGCCGGCTCACGGTGCCGGTCATTGTCGACGCGGGCGTCGGCACCGCTTCCGATGCGTGCGTCACGATGGAGCAGGGCGTGGACGGCATTCTCATGAACACCGCGGTCGCGGAAGCGGGCGACGCGGTGCGCATGGCGCTCGCGATGAAGCTCGCCGTGCAGGCCGGCCGTCACGCGTACCTGGCGGGGCGCATGCCGCGCCGGGAAGTCGCGGTGCCGTCGTCGCCGCTGACGGGAATGGTTGGCTAATAAGGTCACTCCTCCACGAAAAGCCGCGCTGAACTGCCTGCGCGCGATCCGGTCGGGAGAGCTGGCCGATCGCGCGTTCGCGCGTCAGGCGCAGGAAGTGCCGGCGCGTGACGTGCCGTGGCTGCAGGAGCTGGTGTACGGCACACTGCGGCTGCGCGGGCGTATGGATTACGTGCTCGACCGCTTCGTGAAGAGCGGCATTCAGTCGCTCGACGACGACGTGCTCGACATCCTTCGTCTTGCGGTCTACCAGCTGCTCGAGATGGACAGCGTGCCGGCCTACGCGGCGGTCTCGCAGGCGGTCGAGCTGACCAGGGCCTCCGGGCGCAAGAGTGCGAGCGGTCTCGTGAATGGCGTGCTTCAGTCGCTGCGCCGCGCACAGCAGCAGATCGCGCCGCCGCAGACCGGCACGCTCGACCGGTTCTCGACGTGGGGCTCGCATCCGCGCTGGCTGGTCGAGCGCTGGCTCGCACACTTCGGCGCCGACGAAACGGAGCGCCTGGTCGAAGCGAACAACACGCGTCCGGCCATCTACATTCGCAAGCTGGACGGCACGCGCGCATCGGTTCGGGTGGAAGGCAGCGTCGCGGCTGCGCTCGCGCAGATGCGCGGCATCGTGCAGGATCCGGCGGCCAGCCTGGTCGCGGACTACGTGGCTGCCGAAGCTGGCGTAGTAGCGGATGTGTGCGCGGCACCGGGCGGCAAGACGCTCGCGCTCGCGAGCGGCATCGAAGGTCGCGGCGTCGTCCTCGCAAGTGACGTTGCGCCGTGGCGGCTCGAGCGTGCGATCGAGAATCGCGACCGCCTGGGCGCGAGCAACGTGAAGTTCGCGGTCGCGGATGCGCGCGCACCCGTTGTGCCTGCGGCGGATTACGTGCTGGTGGATGCGCCGTGCACCGGGACCGGCACGT
>JBQTJO010000424.1:0-8987 GCA_052387015.1 Gemmatimonadota bacterium | reverse complement strand
AATCACCGCCTCGCGCACGCGATCGCCCAGCTTGGTCGGTCCGCGAAATTCATAGCTGATCACGCGCTGATACTGCTGGTCCTCGCGCAGGATGCGGTTCAGCACGTCGCGCTCGCGGAGCTGCGCGGCATCACCGAGCCGCACCGATTGGCCTGCTGCGGCGGGCACCTGCAGCTCCAATAACTGAATCACGTCGACGTCGCGATAGCCATCCAGCTTGACCGCGTACTGCAGCTCCTCACCCGCCATGCGGATCGTGCTGCGCCGCGTCTCGCCGCGCACAGCCGCCCCGACGTAGCGCGTCACGTCTTCCGCGCTCAGGCCATGCAGCGCCAGGCGCCGCCGATCGAGATCGAGCACCAGCTCGGTCGCGCGCTCGCGCCCGAAGAAACGGCCGCTCGAGTTCGTGTCGACCTCCCTAACGCGCGAGAAGCGCTCGAGCCGCTGGCCGATGTCTTCCGCAATGTCGCGCACGTGCTCGTAATTGTAGCCAAGCACCTTGATCGAATAATTGGGCGGCGAAGCGCCACCGCCATAGAACGACGGACCGTAGCCATAGACCCGAATCTCGGCGCCGCCGAACTGCACGCCCTGCCCGGTCAGCTCCTCCTTCAGAACGACAGGCACGCCCGTGTTCTCGAGCGAATCCGGAAACGTCACGCGGATGTTCGCACGCTGCGCGCTGACCTGTGACACGTAGCGGTCCACAGTCGGCTCGTCGCGCAGCAGCTTCTCGAAATAGCGGGCGATCGCGTCCGTGTGCTCCAGCTCCTCGCCGCGCGGCTGATCGATCGCGATCGACAGGTACGTCTGCTCGCCGAACCACGGCCGCCAGATGATGCCGCGGCTGACGTATCGATCGAAAACGAAGAGCGACGCCGCGAAGAGCACCACCGCGGCGAACACGACCTTCCACGGATGCCGCAGCGTCCGGCGCACGACGGCCTGATATACGGACGCGCGCGCGACGCGTGCGCGCGAGGAAGAGCGACCCGCCACCAGACGCGCGGCCACGGCCGGCACGAAGCTGAAGCCGACCAGCAGGCTGGCGGCCTGCGAGAACGCGACCACCAGTGCGAGCGGCACGTAATAGACCCGCAGCTCGCCCTGCAAGTACACGAACGGCAGCAGCACGATGACATTCGTGACGGTCGCCGCAAAGATCGGCAGCGCGACCTCGCGTGCGCCCTGCTCGGCAGCGTTCCGCCTGTAAATGTTCTCCAGCACGACGATCGCGTTGTCCACGATCAGGCCGAACCCCATGGCCAGACCCATCAGCGTCAGCACGTTGAGGGTGAAGCCGCCGAAGTAGATCAGGTTGATGGTGATCAGGACGGAAAAGCCGACCGTCGAGAAGGCGATGGCCGCGGAGCGGAACGAGCGCAGGAACAGCAGCAACACGGCGAAGACGATGAGCGCTGCGAGAATGGCGCGCGAGCGCAGGTCGGTCAGCTGCGCGCGGATCGCCTTGCTCTCGTCGTTGTCGAGAATCAGGCGCGCGCCCTTCGGCAGCTGCGGCGCCAGCTCGGCGATGCGCTGTTTCACGAGATCCGCGACCGCGACCGTATTGGTGGCGGCCTCGCGCGTCACCTCGAACGCGACCGCAGGCTGGCCATCGATGCGGTAGTACGCGCGCGGCTCTTCGTACGTGTCGTGCACGGTACCGACATCGCGCACGCGCACCATGCGACCGTTGCTGGTGAGCAGCGCCGCGTTCCTGACCTGCTCGACGTCGCGCACCGTCTCGCGGATCGCCAGCGGACGCAGCAGCTCCCCCGCAACGACCTTCCCCGCCTGACCTACATACTCCAGCTCGGCGACGCGCCGATACACGTCATCGACATTGAGGCCGAGCGAATTGATGCGGATCTCGTCGAGTTGAAGCTCGAGCAGGCGCTGCCGTCCGCCGCGCGCCGTCACGTTGGCAACACCGTCGAGCTGGAGCAGCTCGGGCGCCAGCTCGTCGTCGACGTACTTGCGCAGCGCCTCGAGCGTGTATGGGCCGGTGACGGTGTAGCTCAGGAACGGCGTCTGCTGATCCTGGAACTCCTCCGGCACGTACTGCTGCACGTACGGCCCGCGCACGCCGTCCGGCAGCGTATTCTCGAGCGCGGCCAGCCGCTCCGAGAGATCCAGCCGCGCGAAATCCATGTCGGTCGCGCGCGCGAATTCGATCTGAATCGTCGCGACGCCGACGCCGTCCTGCTGCGAGGACTCGGAGATGACCTTTTCGACGCCGCGCACCTGCTGCACCGCGGCTTCGAGCGGCGACGTGAGGAAAGCCTCCGTCGTTTCGGGCGATGCGCCGGGCCACTGCGCGTTGATGCTGAGACGAGGCAGTTCGGCATCCGGCAGCAGCTCGATCGGTAATTGCTGCCAGGCCGCGACACCCAGCAGTGCGACCGCCAGATAGACCATCGCGACGGTTACCGGCCGTCGCACCGAAAAGCTAATCACCGTGAGCGGAGGCGGGAGCGGAGGCGGAGGCGGGGCCTGCGGTTGGGCGCGCGAGCGCCGTTAGCCGCACACCAAGTTCATCAATCAGCTCGTAAGCGACCGGGATTACGATGAGCGTGAGCGCGGTGGCAGTGAGCAGGCCGCCGAACACGACGATCGCGAGCGGCGCCTGGAGCGCGGCGCCCGGCCCGAAGCCCAGCATCATCGGCAGCACGGCCAGCATTGCGGTGAGCGTGTTCATCACGATCGGCCGCAGCCGCGCGCGACCGGCGGCAAATATCGCATCGCGCACACTCATCCCCTCGCGCCGCATCTGGTTGATAAAGTCGATCTTGACGACCGCATCGTTGTCGACGATGCCCACCAGGATGATGGCGCCGATCAGGCTGATGCTGTTGATGCCGGCGCCGAACAGCCAGAGCGCCCACACCGCGCCGATCAGCGAGAGCGGCACCGCGAGCAAAATCGTGAATGGATGCACGAACGACTCGAACTCGGCAGCGAGGATCATGTAGACGAGAGCAAGCGCAAGGCCGAACGCGAGCGCAAGAGCGAGGAAGCTGCGGCGCATCTCCTCGTTCTCGCCGCCGATTTGCGCGCGGATGCCGGCCGGCGCCGGCGTCTCGCGCAGGACACGCTGCACGGATTGCACGGCGTCGTCTATGCCGGCGCTGGTGACATCCGCAAAGACGGGCACAACGCGGCTCTGATCGGCGCGCCGGATCTCGGTCAGCTCGAGCGCCTCGCGCGCGCGCACCAGCTCGCTCAACGGTACGCCATCGATGCGCAGGCCGTCGAGCGTGTTCAGTGAATAGCGGTCGCTCTCCGGCAGCCGCACGATGATGGGAATCTTGCGATCGAAGTCGACGTACTGCGTGGCGATGCGTCCGGCCATCGCGCGCTCGATCAGCTCGACGACGCGACGCGGCTCGATGCCGAATGCGGCCGCGCGCTCGCGGTCGATCTCGAGCAGCACCTCCGGCTGTCCGACCTCGGTGCCGAGCCGCACGTTGTCGAGATCGGCCGTGGCCGCGAGCTTCGACTCGAGCCGGCGCGCGTAGGCCAGCGCGGCATCGCTGTCATCGCCTCTCACACGAACCGACAGATCCGATTCGCCGCCGCCGAGCAATTTGCCGAGCGCGGTCGCCTGGCCGCTCTCGAACGAGAGCGCGCCCGGCGGCAGGTCCCTCAACTGTTCGCGCAGGCGCGCGAGGGTCTCGGCTGTGGATGCGCCGGACTTCAGTCGTACATCCAGCAGCGCGGTATTGAGACCGCTGCGGTCTTCCTCGACGCCCGTGATCGCGGCGCGGCGGCCGATCTCGGAAAAAACGGCGTCGACCGCGCGATCGGAGAGCAGCACCTGCTCGACGCGGCGGGCCGTGCTCGCGGTCACATCGAGCGGCGTGCCATGCGGCAGCTCGAGGCGCGCGCGGAACGCACCCTGCTCGACGTCGGGCAGCACGCTGCGGTCGAGTCGCAGCGCAACCGGAATCGTCACCGCAATCAGGCCGAGCGCAAAACCGATGGTCCGGCCGCGATGCCGCAGCGCAAGGCTGAGCAGCTGTTCATACCAAACAGCAAACCGGCCGAACTGTCGATCGAACGCCGTGAGCGGACGCGCCAAGAGTCCTCTGCGTTGAGCCGCCAGCGCACTTCTCCAGCGCGCCGCCATCGCAGGCAAGAGCGTCAGCGCAACCAGCAGGCTGACCAGCAGCGAGAACGCGACCGACAGCGAGAGCGCACCGAACAACTCGCCGGCCACGCCTTCCACGTAGATGATCGGGCCGAACACCGCGATGGTGGTCAGCGTGGATGCGGTGATCGCGCGTTTGACCTCTTCGGCGCCGAGCGCGCCGGACACGGCGGCGGTGAGTCCCTTCTCGCGATGGCGGAAGATGTTCTCGATCACGACGATCGAATTGTCGACCAGCATGCCGACGCCGAGCGCGAGCCCGCCCAGGCTCATGATGTTGAGCGAGACGCCGGCCGCGTGCAGCAGCGCAAAGGTCACGACCACCGAGATCGGGATCGCCAGCGCGACCGCGACCGGCAGGCGCGTGTCGCGCAGGAAGAGCACGAGCACGAGGAACGCGAGCAGCGCGCCCAGCACCATCTCCTGCACCAGATTGCTGATCGCGCCGGAGACGAAGCCAGCCTGGGCAGATGCAACCTGCACTTGCACGGCCGGATACTCGCGTCGCAGCTGGTCGAGCACCTTTTCGACGTCGCGCGTCACGCGCACCGTGTTCGCGCCCGATTCCTTGAACACGAGCAGCCCGACGCCTTCCCTGCCGTTGTACGCGGCCATCGACTCGCGCTCGCGAAAGCCGTCGCTGATGGTGGCGACGTCGCGCAGCCGGATCTGCTGGCCACTGCTGCCGCCGACCACGACGTCGCCGATCTGCTCGACCGACGTGAATTCGCCAAGCGTGCGCAGCGGGTAACGGAAGCGGCCCATGCGGATCGTGCCGCTGGGCGAGCTGGCGTTCGCGGCGGCGAGCGCACTCGCCACCTGCTCGAGCGTGAGGTTCGCGCTCTCCAGCCGGCGCGGATCGATCTCGACGTGGATCTCGCGGTCGAGGCCGCCCGTCACCGCGGCCTGCGCGATGCCGTCCAGCTGCTCGAGCCGTCGCCGAAACACAGTCTCGGACAGATCCTTGAGCGCCCACAGATCGCCGCTGCCCGTGATGCTGATCGACAGAATCGGCTCGCTGCGCGGATCGGTGCGCAACACCACCGGCCGATCCGCAAGCTCGGGCAGCGCGTCACGCAGCTGGTCCAGCTTCTCGCGCACGTTTAGCGCGGCGAAATCCATGTCGGTGCCCCACGCGAAGCGCAGCAGCACCAGCGACACGCCTTCACGGCTGAGCGACTCGACCTTCTCGATGCCGGGAACCGTGCTGACCTGCTGCTCGACACGCTCGGTCACGAAGCGCTCGACTTCGGCGGGCGCGACGCTCGGATAACTGGTGTAGACGACCAGCTTCGGGTAGGCGATGTCCGGCAGCAGATCGATCGGCAGGCGCGTGAACGAGATCACGCCCAGGCAGATGATCGCGATATAGAACATCGCGACGCCGACCGGGCGGGCTATGGCAAGCCTGGTCAGGGCCATCTATCGGCTCGGAGGCGGAGGCGGAGGCGGGCCCGTCCCCGAGTACTCGTCGAGACTGGCGCGGGCGTTTGCGTAAGCGAAGCGCGCGTCCACCACCTCGCGCTCGGCGCTGGCGGTGCGATCGATGACGTTCTGAAGGTCGGTGAAGCTCAGCGCGCCATTGCGGTACTGCTCCTGCGCCAGCTCGAGCCGCTCGCGCGAAAGCGAGGCCTTGCGCTCGGAGAGCTGGAGCAGTTTGTGCGAATTCTCGAGATCCAGAAACGCGCTGCGCACCTGCCGCGCAACTCGCAGCCTGGCCTCGCGCGCGCTCTCCTGCGCATCGGATTCCGCGGCGTGCGCGCGCGCAATGTCGAGCGAGGTGCGGAAGTTGTTGAAGAGCGGAATCGACGCGCTCACGCCGAAGTTGAAGCCGCGATTCTGTGGATCGAGCTCGAAGAGCGCGTCGTAACTGGACAGGCTCATGCTGCGGCCGAAACCCGCGCTCGCGGAAATGGTCGGCAGGCGCGCCGCACCGGCGGCGCCCGCACGTTTCGCGGCAGCGCGCGCCGCAGCAGCCGCCTCCTGAAGTACCGGGCTGTTGCTCATGGCACCGGCGATCATCGATTCCAGCGAGAGAGCTGACGGGTCCGCGACGGGTGGCAGATCACTGGTGAGCTGAAGCTCGACGCCGCCTTCAATCCCGATTAGCTCATGGAGCAGAAACGCCTGCTTGCGCGCTTCGTTCTGCGCGCGCGCGACCTGCTGCTCCTGGCTGGCGACTTCGGCGCGCGCGCCCAGCACATCGACCGGGCTCGCGCCGGCCACGCTGAGCAGCCGCTCGGTGCGCTCGAGCCGCTCGCGCGCGGATGCGAGCAGCTGCTGCTCGACCGCGATCAGGCGTGACGCACGCAGTGCGGCGTAGTACTGGCGCGTGACGTTGCCGGTCAGGCGCGCCGCTTCCGCGCGAATGCCAGCCGCGACCGCGTCCGACTGCGCGCGCGCGGCGCCGATCTCGCGTAGGGTCGCGCCGCCATCGAACAGCGTCATGCCGAGACTCACGCCCTGCTGCGCGCTGCTGCCCTTGTAGTCGATCGCATCCGCCAGCCTGACCGGCTGGCCAAAATCATCCTCACCTGTCACGCGTGAAGAGGAGTAGCCGCTGAAGCGCAGGTCCGCGTTGAGCGAGGGCAGCAGCGCGCCGACGCTACGCCGCACATCCGCATCGGCGACCAGCGCATCATTCTGCGCGCGCCGATACGCAGGGTTGTTCTGATGCGCCAGCCGAACCGCATCCTCGAGACTCAACCCTTGAGCCAGCACAGCCACCGTCCACGTGAACGTGAACGTGAACGTGCACGTAAACGTCCGTACGATTCTCACGGCAGCCTCGGCCTCGAATTGGACGCGGTATCGGATTTCTCGGTAACCCGAACGCGCGCATCGTGCACCAACGTCTGGTGCCCGCCCACCAGCACGATCTCGCCGGGCGCGACCAGCTCCGTCTCGGAGGATTCGACGATCTCGACCTGCGTCTCGTTCTCGAGACCGGTGGTCACGTAGCGCCACTTGGCGAGGCCGCGCGTGGAGCCTGCCTCCGCCGGCTCGAAGACGAACAGCATTTTGCGGCGGTCGCGCTCGAGGATGGCGGCGCGCGGCACGATGACTCGGTCGGCGAAGCGTCTCGCATCGAGCAGCACGCGCGCGTACATGCCCGGCAGGATGCGGCCGTGTGCATTGGTAACCGATACCACGACTCTGGCGCTGCGCGTTTCCTCATCGACGATGGGATTGATCGTCTCGATGCGTCCGTCGAACTCCTTCTCGGGGAACGCGGCGAAATGCACGCGCGCCTTGCGCCCGGGTGTCAGGAAACCGACCTGCCGCTCGAGCACCTGCACCTCGACGCGGATGCGCTGCAGGTCGATGATGGTGAGCAGCTCGTCGCCGGGGCGGACGTACTGGCCGGCCTGCACCGTCAGGTTGGCCACGCGGCCGGCGAAGGGAGCGCGCACGCGCGCGCGTTCCAGCTCGAGCTGCGCCTTCTGCACCGCGACTTCGGCCTGCTCGAGCCCGCTCTTCGCGCGCGCGGCTTTCTGCCGCTCCGCGCGCACGGCCGCGTCGGTGATGCGCTCGTCGAAGAGCGTCATCTCGCGGTAGGTCGCTTCGGCGGTGCGGTGGCGCGCCTGCGCTTCCTTCAGCGCCAGCTCGTATTCGGCGGGATCGATGGTGGCGAGCGAGGCGCCGGCGCCGACGGCCGCGTTCTCCGCGCGTGCGACGCTCTGCACCTGGCCGGCCACCCGGGCCGTGATCACGGCCTCGCGCCAGGGCGCGGCCTGGCCGGCCGCGGACACGGCGAGGACGAGGGTGTCGCGGATCACGGCGTCGCTTTCGACCGGAATCGCGAGATCGGACGAACTGCTTGTGGCTGCGAGGCTATCGATCTGCCGCGCGGCGACGGCAGCAGGCCTGTCCGGCTCGCCGTTCAGCTTGAACACCACGGCGGCCCCAGTCGTAAGGATGATCAGGCCGCCTGCACCGGCCAGCATCAGCTTTGCTCGTGAGATCATGCTTTCACAATCCTGACTGACCGGGTAGATCCGCGCCATAGTCAAATGGGACGTTCGGCTTGCCGGACATCGACAGAATGATGGCAGGCGGGTGGGAAAAGGTTGCCTCAATATAGCGGCGATGGGGCTGGTGGTGAACTGGTCGGGCACTCAGGCGCTATCACCGCAGGGCATAGAGTTAGCGGGCGACGTAAGAGAGGCACTCGTCATTCTCGACACGCTGGACGTGTGGCCCCGCGGCGCACCTCCGCTGAAATTCGCCGGAAGAGTGCCCCTCGCCTGGAGACGGGCCCTACGTTCCAGCGTAACGCAGCGAATCCTCGCCGCATCGCACTGTAGCGTCGGTCCGCGCGATCCGCCAATTAATTCCTCATTCCGCGTTCACTCGGCGATGCTGGGCATCCCGGGCGTAACTCGGCACACGATGACGTATGCACCTACGGGATTATCGGACGTTCGACCTGCTGGCCGGGATTGCCCGAATCCGCTTGATCCATTCTTCGAGCGTGTCTATTGGAATGGCACTTGCTCGCAGCTCATTGTGAATCACGAGGGTCGGTGTGCCTGGCACCTCAAGACGCTTGGCGGCAGCCATGTCCTCCGCAATCCGGATTTTTGTCGATCCGTCAGCGATACACTTCTCAAACAATTCCAGATCGGGGACGTCAGCCAAACGTGCGAAGCGGTTCCAACTGACCGTGCCTATCGAGTCCTGCTGCTCGAAGAGCAGATCATGATAGGCCTGAAACCTGTTTTGTGCGGCGGCGCATTCCGATGCGATCGCTGCTGCGAAGGAGAATGGGTACGTAGACAGCGGGAAGTGACGGTACACCACCGCGACCTCGTTGGGATATCGCGCAAGGATCTGC
>JBQTJO010000423.1:0-2693 GCA_052387015.1 Gemmatimonadota bacterium | reverse complement strand
ATGTGGCGGTCACCGTTACCGTGTCCTTGCTCACCGGAAGTGAGACGTTCGCGCTGAACTTCGTAGCCGTCGTGTTGAGCCCGATCTTTTTCGCTTCCTCCAGCGAGAGCGGCTCGAGGCGCGCTTCCTTGCCCTCGACTTCCACTTTCGCGACGCTGCCGACGACCACGCCTTCGAGCGCGATGTCGTTCGACACGTTAGAGCCCGGCGCCGCCTTCTTCACCACGCCGATGCCACGGCTGCCCGCAGTCGCGCCGACCGCCGGCAGCACATCGGTGCGAATGATGGCCAGCCTGGGGGCGCCTGCCGGTGCCGGCGCATTGAGCACGCCCTGCGGCGAGCCCGGATCGGGCGTGAAGTAGCCGCGCGCGCTCCACGGCTCTTCCTCCCAGTTGTTCGCCAGCGCGCCGACGAACTCCGTCGTTTGAATCACCAGCTGAACCGCCTGACGCACGGCATTGGTGCGCGCCATCTGCTCCGTCGCGTCGATCGCGCGGCCGCGCCCGGTCTGCACCGAGAGCACCTTGCCCTGATCGAGCCGGATCGCGCGCAGCCCGACTTCCGCGGTGCCGGTCTGCAGCTTGCCCGTGACCGGATCGACGGTCGTGCCCCAGTCCGCGGTGCCGAGCACGATGACGTGCGCACCGAAATCGCGGCCGAGCTGGACTGCGGCGCCTTCATCCCCCTTCAGCGCGGCTTGCACCAGCGTGCGCTGCGCGCCCGTGTGCGCCAGCGCGGGATCGACCAGCGGGAAGCCCGCCTCGTTCAGAAACTGGACGACGTCGCGCGTCGCAGTGCCGCCTTCACCCTTCTCCTGGATGAAGACGAGCGTGCGCGGCAGCTCGCTGCTGAAGCTGATGCCCTGCGCCGACAGCGCACCGGGCAGCAACAGAGCTGCTGCGACAAATGCGAGATTCCAGCGGCGTTTCATTTCGTCCTCCCTTTCACTTGACTCTGGCGAGCGCTTTTTGCGCATCTTCGTAATCCGGCGAGAGCTGCAGCGATTTTTCATACATCCGAGCCGCCTGTTCCGTCTTGCCGCGCTTCTCGAAATCCAGACCGCGCGAGTACGAGAGAATCGCCGGCACCGGCGTTTCCGCCTTCGCCAGCGCGGCCTTGCTCGGCAGCTTCAGGTCTTTCGTGAAGTCGGCCGCCAGCTGGTCCACGATCGAAAGCAGATCGTCCTGTTTTCCGCTTTGCTTGAACGAGCGCAGAATCCGGCTAGTTTCGGCTTCTGTGATGCGCATGTCGAGACGGACCGTCGGTCCAACGAAAGTCGCGCTGCCGCTGACAATGTACTGCGCACCCAGCAGCTTGCCGGCGCGCATTGCATCTTCGTCCGATACACGACCGGAAACGAGCAGCTTCTGCTTGGTCAGCATATCCTGAATCTGCACGCGGTCGATAACGCGAATCGACGGCTTCTTGCCAAGCTCGGTGGTAATCATGTCGGCGAGCGCAGCAGACAAGTCGCCGCTGTTCTTGCTCCCGATACTGGCGACATCGATCTGGATTACCGCCACCGTCGGCTTGTCGTCCTGTGCGCGCGCCACCTGCGGCACACCGGCTAGCGCAAACAGGCCTGAAAGGCCAATCCGAAGCGCCCTCAAGGGACACCTCCTGTTGCTATGGAGTAGGGTGCCTGGGGAGATCCGGGCGGAGACCCTGCTAGAGGCAATCCAATATATGTAGAGCCAAAAGCGCATGGAAGGGAAATTGGGAGCATGGCAGCATGGGTTGTGCGATCTTAATGCGTGCTCCCATGTTCCCATGGTCCCCTGTTCCCATGTTCCCAGCACCGGGCTGGAGATAACGATATGTCAGACCTGAACATAAGCATCGAATACTGCAACAGCTGAGGCTACAAGCCTCGCGCCCTCCAGTTGGAGGCCAGAATCAAACGCAAACATCCGGAAGCGAACGTCGAACTGGTACGCTCCAGTGGCGGCGTATTCGAGGTGGTGCGCAACGGCGAGCCGATCTACTCGAAGCGCGCGACCGGTCTGCATCCGACCTGGGAGGAGATCGAGTCTAAACTGTGACAAAAATCGCCATCAACACCGGCGGCGGCGATGCGCCCGGACTGAACGCCGTGATCCGCGCGGCCGTGCTGGCCGCGCTGCGCCGCGGCTGGGAGGTATACGGAATCCGCCGCGGCTATGGCGGTTTGCTCGGCGAGGACCAGGTCGTCCCGATGGGGCGCGACAGCGTGCGCGGCATCGGCCATCTGGGCGGCACCATTCTGGGCACCACCAATCGCGGCAATCCCTTTGAGATGCCACCGCCCAAAGGGGCGGGCGAAGCGACCGTCGATCGCTCGGATGAAGTGATCGCAAATTTTCGACGGCTCGGGCTCGACGCGCTGATCGCGATCGGCGGGGATGGCTCGCTGCGAATTGCCGACCGCCTCCATCAAAAGGGACTGCCCGTGGTGGCGGTGCCGAAGACGATTGACAATGATCTCGCGGTGACCGAGGTCACGTTCGGCTTCAATACCGCGGTGCAGACGGCGTCGGAGGCGATCGACAAACTGCATTCGACGGCCGAGAGTCACGAGCGTGTGATGGTGCTCGAGGTGATGGGACGCAGCACCGGCTGGATCGCGCTCGAGTCCGGGATCAGCGGCACGGCTGATGTGATTCTGCTGCCGGAAATCCCATACGACCTCGAGAAAATTTGCGAGAAGATCCGCG
>JBQTJO010000422.1:0-9033 GCA_052387015.1 Gemmatimonadota bacterium | reverse complement strand
ACCTCGCCCGGCAAATGGAAACGCTCCTTGAGCTCCTGCAGCAAGGCGAGATACTGGCGCGCGCGCGCCTCGTCCAGCGCGAGCGCGGGCGCTTCGGCCCCTTCGCCGCCGCCGTTGAGGCGTACCGAACAGTTCACGTGGCCGCGCGGCATGAGGCCGCGCAGCCATTCGCGCACCTGCGGCTCGAAACGCTCGAGCGGCGCAGACATCCGGATGTTCGCGCTGAAGTACCGGTGATTGACCGTTTTGACTTCGCAGCGCAGCCGACCCGCGGCGGTCTCGCGTTCGGCCTCACCGAAGCCGGTCATCGAGCGGATCATGGCTGGCGCGGCTTCAATTGAAGAACTGCCATTTCACGCCATAGAAGATACGCGGTCCACCCAGCTCGCGATTGGGGACCTCCGCCGGGTCCTTGCCCGTCAGGTCCTCGTAACGTAGGAATGCGCGCACGTCCATGATGCGAATCTGCAGATAGGCGTCAATGTAGTCGATAGCCGGCATGGTCAACACCGGCTCATCGTTCTCGCCGGCCGCGAGATTGGGTGCCAGCATCGGCCCGCGATGGATCAGCTCGATGCGTCCCAGGATCTCGAGATTGCCGCTCCGCAGGGGAATGGCATGCAGCTCGGCTCCCGCGCGATACATGCGGGCCGGCATGTACAGGGCCACATTTCCCGTATACCAGTCCGTCACGGTTCCCTGCGCGAACAGTCCGCCGATGAACGGGATCGGGATCCGGCCGGACAGCTCCCAGCCGGTGGCATCGCTGCCGAAATAGCTCCGGCTCTGACGATCGAACGGCAAGCCGAACGTAGTCGTGGAGTCGCTCTTTACATGCAGGAGCGCACCGGCGGCGGAGAGGCCACGCCATTCGAGCTGCGCACCCAAACGGTAGCCCTCATGCGTGGTCAGGACCGGCGGCACGACGGAATCGGTGAACGCGCCGAGATACGGAACGCCGCGCTCGGACGTAGTCCACTCGCCGAACACGCGAATGCCGCGCAGCGGGCCCGCTTCCGCACGCAGGGACAGCTCGTATGCCGCTCCCGCGGTGCGCCAGTCGCTGCGCGTGACCTCCGCGCTCGCGCCGATGACGCCGTACATCACACCGGCCGCAGCGTCGAGCTGGGAGGCGGGCAGCTGCTCGGCATCACGCACGCGAAAGGAGCCGCGCGCCCAGACGACCGGCGATACGAAGCTGGCGCGCGCGCCCCACTGCGTGTTCTCCTCCGTGACGTGCGGCACGCTGTCGTTTTCCGGACCGGTGACGGTGTCGGCCTCGAAGGTCGAAACACCGCCGAATGCCTCGGCCACCAGCCCGTCCAAGACGCGCGCGCGTGCGCGCACGACCAGATCATCACGCGTGTGCTTCGCCTGCCAGGGCACTTCCTGATCGCGATCGGTGCTCGCGCGCCGGTACTCGACCTGCACACCGGTGCCGTTGCGGATGAACGCCCACTTCGCCCAGCCCGCAAACTGGTCGGCCGGCTCCGCACCGCGCAGTCCGTCGGTGTCGATCCGGTCGATGGCCAGGCTCAGCGGCCCGAAGAACAGCCTGGGCGCGAGAAAAATGCCGCGGAACAGATTCGCATCCGGCTCGCCTACGGCCGCCTCGATCATCGAGTATGCGCGCGTATCCTTTGCGGTGAGCGTCTCGAGGTAGACGCGAATCGTGCCGAGCCGTCGCTCGACCCGGACGCTCTCGATGTTCGCCAGCTCGAGCTTGGCGAGATCGAACGACGATTCGAGCAATGGATCGAGGATATAGCCATCCAGCCACACCTCCAGGCGATGGCCGGTGCCGCCCAGCGACGTGGCGGCTTCGGGCTGGAGATACGACCCCGACCGCAAAGTCAGAATGCCGGGCATGCGCTCGAGCAGATCGCCGAGCGTGACGGGCGCCTCGAGCATCAGAGCGTCGCGATCCCAAGTCCAGATACCGTTGCTGAATCCGTGCGCGGGGCCGCGGCGAAACTCTGCAAGCTGCGGAATCGGACGCACGGAATCCGCGATCACCGGCGGCGCCTGGGCCGTATCCCGGGCCTGCGTGGTATCCTGAGGGTCCTGCGCGCGCGCGAGCGGCGCACCGGCCAGCACGCACGCAGCGAGAAAAACAAACCACACAACTGTCATTGCCCGGCGCGACTCCGCACCCATTCGATCAAGAGGCGGGTCGGGCTCCCGGTTGCACCCTTGCGCAGGTATGGCGCCGCGTCGTCGCGATAGGCGGTGCCGGCAATGTCCAGGTGTGCCCAGGGAACGTCGTTCACGAAATCCTTGAGAAACCAGCCGGCCGTGATGGTGCCTGCCGGCCGGCCGCCCGAATTTTTGATGTCCGCGATCGTGCTGTCGATCAGCTCGCGATACTCATCCCAGAGCGGCAGGTTCCAGCAGCGCTCGCCCGAGCGCAGGCCGGCGGCCATGATCTCGTCGATCAGATCGCCATCGTTGCCCATCAGGCCGATCGCATGCTGCCCGAGTGCGACCACCACCGCGCCCGTCAATGTGGCGGCATCCAGCATCGCGGCCGGCTGGTAGCGGCGCGCATAGGACAGCGCGTCCGCCAGGATCAGTCGCCCTTCCGCATCCGTATTGATGATCTCGATGGTCTTGCCGAGGTGTGACTTGATGACATCGCCGGGCTTGAGCGCGGTTCCCGACGGCAGGTTCTCGGTCGAGGGAATCAGCGCCACCACATTCGCCGCGAGCTTCAGCTCCGCGATGCCACGCATCGCGCCCAGCACCGCCGCCGCGCCCGACATGTCGTACTTCATGTCTTCCATGCGGTCGGCGGGCTTGATCGAGATGCCGCCCGCATCGAACGTGACGCCTTTACCGACCAGAACGAGTGGCGCCGTGCCGGCACCCGCTCCGCTATATTCGAGCGCGATGAAACGCGGCTCTTCCGCGCTGCCCTGCGCGACGGCCAGCAGGGCGTGCATGCCTTCCGCCCGCAGCTGATCACGGTTCAGCACCGTGATCTTCATGCCGTGCTGCTTCGCGATCCGCGTGGCCGCATCGGCCAGATAGCTCGGCGTCACCACATTTCCCGGCCGGGTCGCGAGATCGCGCGCGAAGTTCGCAGCGCGCGCCGACGCTGCGCCCAACTGCGCCGCCTGTTCGTACTCCCCGGTCGCCGCATTCTTCGTCGTCAGCAGGACCAGCTCTTCGATCGCCTTCGGTTTGTCCTCATCGGGAATCGTGGTCTTCAGCTCCTTGAAGTCCCACGACGCCAGCACGCCGGCCTCGGCTGCGGCTCGGGCAGCGAGCGCGCCGCCCATCCGCTCGCTCGACCGGCCGGTGTGCTCGAGCGAAAACGCTAGCGACGTGATGCCGGTGCGCTCCGCCGTGCGGAACGCAGTGCCGACCGCCCGGCGCAAGCGCTCGACCGTGTATTCCTCGGCCTTGCCCACGCCGACCAGCAGCACGCGCTGCGCGCCAATTTCGCCCTTGCGCGGGAAGAGCACGAGCGCTTCGTCTTTGCGCCCACGAAAATCGCCGCGCGCGATCGCATCGGCGATCGCACCGCCCATGCGCGCATTGACCTCCGCGTTCAGCCCCGCCAGCGACGACTCGCGATCGAACAGCGGCAGCACCAGCAGCGCTGTCGTCGTTTCCGGCGCCGCCCGCGCGATGCTCACGCGCAGCTCAGCCATGAACTCTATCCTCGCATGTTTCGGATGATTCCATCGGCAAAGCCGGAGGTCGCAACCAGGCGCGCACCCGCCATCTGCCGCTCGAGGTCGTAAGTGACCGTCTTTCTGGCGATCGTGCGTTCCAGCCCCGTGACCACCAGTTCGGCTGCTTCCACCCAGCCGAGGTGCTCCAGCATCATCACCGCCGAAAGGATCAGTGATCCCGGATTCACCTTGTCCTGGTTCGCGTACTTGGGCGCGGTGCCATGTGTCGCCTCGAAGACTGCGATCTCCTCGCCGACGTTCGCGCCCGGCGCCATGCCCAACCCGCCGACCTGGGCGGCGGCCGCGTCGGAGAGGTAATCGCCATTCAGATTCGGCGTGGCGATCACGGAATACTCATCGGGCCGCAGCAGCAGCTGCTGAAACATCGCGTCCGCGATGCGATCCTTCACCACCAGTCTGCCCTGCTCGTTGGCCTCGCCCTCCCCCACGGTGCGATCGGCGAACTGCTGCTGCGCGACCTCGTAGCCCCAGTCGCGGAAAGCGCCCTCCGTGAATTTCATGATGTTGCCCTTGTGCACGAGCGTCACCGAGGGCTTGCCACGCTGCAGCGCGTAACGGACGGCGGCCGCAATCAGCCGCTTCGAGCCGTACTCGCTCATCGGCTTCACGCCAATGGCGCTGCCTTCGCGGATCTCGGATCGCATCTCCGTGACCAGGTAGTTCAGCACCTTGTCGGCTTCCGGCGATTTCGCTTTCCATTCGATGCCGGCGTAGACATCCTCGGTGTTCTCGCGGAAGATCACGACGTCGACTTTTTCCGGCTCCTTCACCGGCGACGGAACTCCGGGGATGTAGCGGACCGGACGAATGCACGCATACAGATCCAGGGCCTGACGGAGCGTCACATTGAGCGACCGAATGCCGCCGCCGACCGGCGTGGTCAGCGGGCCTTTGATGCCGACCTTGAATTCCTGCAATGCGCGCAGCGTCTCTTCCGGCAGCCACTCGCCCGTGTGATTCAGGGCTTTCTCGCCGGCAAAGATCTCCATCCAGACGATCTTGCGCTGGTCGTCGTATGCAGTCCGGACCGCGCCGTCTACGACGCGGCTGGTTGCACGCCAAATATCCGGACCGGTGCCGTCTCCCTCCACGTAGGGAATGATCGGGCGGGCAGGAACGTCAAGCTCACCATTGCTGCTGACGGAGATCGGATCTCCGCCCTCGGGAATCCGCGCGAATTCGTACGCGCTCGCCATGCCTTCTCCTAAGCTCGAAATAGCGGGCGAGTATAGCCAATTTGCGGCGACCGAAGCAAGGCCCGATTATTGCCCGCGAAGGGCGACCGATTCTTCATTGCAAGGAGGTTGGGAATGCTACGCGGACTGACACATCGGAGTCTCCTGGTGCCGGCGATTCTGCTCTCGTTTGCCTGCGCAAGAACCGAGGACGCGGGCGAGACGGAGGTGCAGGACACGGCGGCGGCGGCACAGCCGGCAGCCGCACCGGGTCCGTCGGACGCCGAGATCGCGCACATCGTGGTGACCGCCAACTCGGCCGACAGCGCCGCCGGTGAGCTCGCCAGGAGCAAGGCCGGCAACGCTCAGGTACGGAGCTTCGGCGAGCGCATGGTCACCGATCATACGGCCGTCAACGAGCAGGCAGCACAGCTCGCGCAGCGGCTCAACCTCACGCCGGCAGACAACGCCACCAGCCAGCAGATGAAGAGCGACTCGGACCAGGCGATGCAGCGACTGCAAGGGCTGAGCGGGGCGGAGTTCGATCGTGCCTACATCGACCACGAGGTGACGTTCCACCAGCAGGTTCTCGACGCGCTCGACAAGACCTTGATTCCGAACGCGCAGAACCCCGATCTGAGGGCACTGCTGGAACAGACACGCCCTGCGATCGCGGCGCATCTCGAACAGGCCAAACAGATTCAGGAATCACTGACGCAGTGATCGGAACGCGATTCATGCGGCCGGGCAGGATGGCGTTCGCCATCCTGCTCCTTGCCTGCGGCCCGGACGGCGATCGGAATGGCGCCGCCCGCAACGATACGACGGTGCGGCTCGCACCGGTGGCGGAGAATCCGCCTGCCGATCCCGAGATCGCGCACATTCTCCAGACGTCCAATGCGATCGCACTGCGCCGGGCCACGCTCGCGCAGAAAAACCCGCATGATGCCGCGGTTCGCAGCCTGGCCGACTCGATCAGCGCGCAGCATTCGGCGCTGAACACCAACACCATCCGACTACTGCATGCGATCAACCTCGTGCCGGTCAACAACCAGCACAGCCGCATCATGGATTCCGATGCCGACGCCGCGCAGCGCGAGCTCGGCGCGCAATCGGGTCGCGAGTTCGACCGCACCTATGTCGATCACGTCGTCACGTTTCATCAGCGGATGCTCGACTTGCTCGATGACGTGCTGCTGCCGACTGCGCGCAATCCGCAGCTGCGCGACGAGCTGCAGCGCTCGCGCGCGCTGATCGCGCGCCATCTCGAACGCGCGCGCGAGCTGCAACAGTCCTACGTCGACACCGCCACTCCGTAACGCCGTCCCGTAGCGCCGTCCCGTAGCGCCGTCCCGTAGCGCCGTCCCGTAGCGCATTCAGGGAACGAGTGCGACACCCCAGGGGCGAGTACCGACTTTTATCGATCCCACCGTACGGCGTGCGCGCAGGTCTACGATCGAAACATCGTTCGAGAGTCCGTTCGCGGTGTAGGCGTAGCGGCCATCATCCGAGATAGCAATTCCCCACGGCCGCCTGCCGACCTGGATCGAGCCGATCTGCTTCAACGTGACGGCGTCGATCACGGCAACCGTGGAGGTCGCGCCATTCGCGACGTACACGCGCCGGTTGTCTTTCGAGACGACGACGCCCACCGGCTTGCCGATGCCCTTCTCGATCTCGATGCTCGCGATCACCTCGTGCCGGCCCACGTCGACGACGTCGAGCGTGCCGCTGATCTCACAGCTCACGTAGGCGCGCCGGCTGTCGGGTGAGAATGCGGCGGCACGTGGTCTGACCTGCACCAGGAAATTGTGGGTCACGACATTGGTGCGCGCATCGATGACGCTCACCGTGTTGCTGGTTTCGGCGGTAATGTAAACCCAGCGGCCGTCCGGACTCACGGCCACGCCCTCCGGCTCGATGCCGACCACGTGGGTCGCGATCACCTTATGACTGCGCGTGTCGACCACCGAGGCAGTACCCGCGTCTTCGTTCGATGCGTACAGCCGCCGACCATCCGGACTGATGCCGAACTGCTCGGGATCGGTGCCCGCCGGAATGCGCCGCAGCACGTTGCGCGTGGCGAGGTCGATCAGTGCGATCGCATCATTGCCGGTTTCGACGTTCGGCTGATCGTCGCTCAGCGCGACATAGAAGCGACCCGTTGCGGGCTGCGCCTGGATGCCGCGCGGCCGCTGCCGAACCGGAATGCGCGCGCTTTCCCGGCGCGTCGCCAGATCGACGATCGAGATATCGCGCGAGCCTTCGTTGCTCACGAGCAGTGTCTGCGCGTGAGTCGCGGTCGCGATAAGCGAGAGGATGAATGCTAGAGCCAGTGCGCTCATTTCAGAGTGTGCGTCTCCGGATCGAAGCGAAGCGGCCGGCCACGGTGGCCGTCGAATGCGCCGCGTGGTGATGCCAAGTAGGTCTGGATCGCGGCCGAGGTCGCCGTGCGCGTGCGTGCGGCCGATTCCCAGAGCACCTTCACCGCAAACCAGCCGGCCCATGCCTGAGTGGTCATCGGCGCATCGTATGCCGCGCGGTAGCGCGCATTCAGCTGCGCCGCGCCGTATCTCGCCAGCGTCGCGTCCCAGGAAACCGCGCCGATGTGCCAAACGCTATTCGTCGCGCGCCCGTTCACGGCCGAGTCCAGCGTGCTGATGACGGGAATCGTCAGTGCCTCCAGCGGCGCGAGGTTTTCGACGGCCGCGATGATCGCGGTAAACTCGTGCTCCTGCGCCCAACGCGCCACGTCATCCGCCGTCATGGTCGGCTCGAGCAATTGCTCCCGGAAGCTGAGCGTAAAGCCCAGCAGGTCCGCGGCTCGCTGCGCCTCGCTTGCCGACATGCGCGCGCCGCGCAGTACATCCGAGGCCGAAGCTGCGTAGAGCATGCCGATTCTGAGTCGAAGCGTTGGCAACAGACCGAGACGCGGCGCGACGGCCACCGCGAATGCGGTCTTCAGGAATGCCCGCCGTGAGGCACGAAAGCTGCCCGTCCTGCGCTCCTGCTTATGCATGAGCTCCTCAGTGAAACCGCGCATCGGCCGTGGCCGCTGCCGACGTCCGAATGGATCATGGAACAGACCTGGCGCGATCTGCTCTTCGCGCACTGGCCGTATCCGGTCGAAGAAGTGCGAGCCGTGGTTCCCGGCGTGCTGCCGCTCGATACCTTCGACGGTCGCGCCTGGGTCGGCGTCGTTCCCTTCAAGCTCGAGAATCTGCGCGCCCGCGGGCTGCCGGCCATCCCGGGCGTTTCCTCGTTTCCGGAACTCAACGTGCGCACCTACGTGACGCTGCACGGCAAGCCCGGCGTCTACTTCTTCAGTCTGGATGCCGCCAACCCGCTGGCCGTGCTCGGCGCGCGCACGCTCTTTCACCTGAACTACTACAACGCGCGCATGCGCATCACGGCAACGCCGACCGGCTTCGAATACACGTCGCGGCGAACCAGCCCGCCGCCCAGGCCGGCGCGCTTCCGTGCACATTACGCTCCACTCGGTGAAGCCTTCACGGCCGCGCCCGGAACGCTCGACCACTTTCTCACCGAACGCTACTGCCTTTATGCGGTGAGCGGCAGCCGCGGCGTGTCGCGTCTCCAGATTCACCACCGGCCCTGGCTGCTGCAGCCCGCGCAGGCGGAGATCGAGGCCAACGAGCTGCTCGCGGCCGCGCGCCTCGCGCCGCCTGCCGGGCCGCCGTTGCTGCACTTCGCCGCGCTCCAGCCGATGATCGGCTGGGCGCCGCAACGGCTGTGAGGCGCTACGGATACAGAGAGAGGCGCTACGGATACGGAGAGAGGCGCTACGGAGAGGCGCTACGGATACAGAGAGAGGCGCTACGGAGAGGCGCTACGGGGAGGCGCTACGGGGAGGCGCTACGGAGAGGCGCTACGGGGAGGCGCTACGGGGAGGCGCTACGGGGAGGCGCTACGGGGGAGGCGCTACGGGGAGGCGCTACGGGGGAGGCGCTACGGGGAGGCGCTACGGGGAGGCGCTACGGGGAGGCGCTACGGGGAGGCGCTTCGGAGCGGCGCTACGGGACGGCGCTACTGCGTAATGTGCTATCCCTCGCGAATCTTGTTGATCAGGCCGGTCAACATTTTTGCAATTGTTCGGGCCAGAATCATGAGTGGTGTTGTAACCTTTTCGGGCAGAA
>JBQTJO010000421.1:0-11518 GCA_052387015.1 Gemmatimonadota bacterium | reverse complement strand
TTCACTTTCCGCAGAGCCTTGCGGATATCCTTCTCGGTAGCAGCCATCACAGCTTCCTCGCGATGACGAATGCTATGTCATCGCCTTTTCTGTAGTGTTGCGCGCGCATCAACGCCGCGTGCATCAGCGCCGCGGTCGTGCGCACTGAATCATCATGGCGCCCGTTGATCAGGTCGGCGGCGCCCATCAGCAGTCCCTGATCGGATTCGGAGAACAGCACCGCAAAATCACCGGCACCCAGCTCCGCGCGCGTCGTGCCGTAAGTGAACTCGCCTGCAATGCCCAGCCCCGGACCATGCTGCGCGATCTCCTGCGTCTCGCCGCTGTACTTCACGATCATCGCAGGCTGCTCACCCGCGATCGCGAAGCGGACGCCGTCCTGGAAGTGCATCAGCCCGACTTCAATGTAAGCATCGGTGCCCTCGACCAGGTTTCCGTGCACCGCCGCGTTCAGGCGCGGCAGCACGCGCTCGAAGGACGTCTCGGTCGCCGCGATCTCGCGCAGCAGCGCGCGCGTGACCGCCAGCAGATGCGCGGGCGGCAGCCCGGGCCCCTTCGCGTCCATGGCCGCGAAAATGACGCCGCCGCCATGAAACGCCAGCGCATCCCAGAGCGCCTGCGAGTGGCCGCCGTCGTCCTGCGCGATGGCGGCCGCCACCTCGAAGCCCGGCGCGTCCGGCACCTCGTGCGGCAGCAGCGATTTCTGAACCGCCCGTGTGTAGTTGAGCAACGGGTTGTTGAGCGCGTCCGTCGCATCGCGGGCGCCGAACCGGATGTTCAGCGCACGCAGCGATTTGGCCAGGGAGCGCATAACCCGCAGCGCGATCGTGTCGCCGCCCAGCAGCTGCTCGAACTGGTCGCGCGAGACGACCAGCAGGTTGGCCGGGTCGACCGCCCGAACAGAAGCCGAACGCGGCGCATCGGTCAGCAACGCCATCTCGCCGAACGACTCACCCGCCCGCTTGACCGCCAGCCGATCCGGCTCCGAGCCCGCCTTGTCCTTCAGGATTTCGACCGCGCCGGACTGTACGATGTAGAACTTGTCACCGGCGTCGCCTTCCTTGAAGACCAGCTCACCGGGTCGTACGCTGCGCCCCCGGACCAGCCTGGCGATCTTCTCTAAGTCCTTGCGGGACAAGCCCTCGAACAGCGGCACCTTCTCCAGGACGCTGACGATCTGGTCGAGGACCGGGGCCGGCAGGGTGGAGGTCATGGTCAAGCTCCGAGGCAGATGGATATGACGAATTTAATCGCATCCTCCCGCGCTCGCACACTCCAAAGTTTCCCACACTCGCGTATTACCTTGATTATTGCCATGCTTTCGGCCAACTTGGACTCCCCGGTGTTCCCGCAATTATTCACATCCAGTTTCGGCCTTCATGTCGAGTGACCAGCACCCGAATGCCCGTGGCGTGGCCGCGGACGGAGCAGCCGTTTCACAACTGATGAGTGTGCAGCCGGCGGCCGCCTCGATGCAGGTTCGCTGTTGGGGTACGCGCGGCTCGATGCCGAGCCCCGGCATGGCAACCGCGGGCTATGGCGGCAATACATCGTGCATCGAGGTGATGGCGCGCGGCCGTCGTTTCATCTTCGACGCCGGCAGCGGCATTCGCCTGCTGGGCGAGCAGCTGGTGCAGAACAATTCGGAGCCGATCCGGGCCGAGCTGTTCCTCACGCACTTCCACTGGGACCATATCCAGGGGCTGCCGTTTTTTGCGCCGCTCTACAACGCGGCGACGCGGCTGCGCGTACACGGCGCGAAACAGGGCGACATCGACATTCGCACGCTGATCGCCGGGCAGATGGGACCGATCTATTTCCCGATCCCGTTCGAGACGGTCGCGGCGCATCTCGACTTCGAGCATCTGAGCGGCAGGCCGTGGGTCGAGCCGGGCGTCGAAGTCGACGCGATCCGGGTTCGCCATCCGGCGCACACGTACGGCTACAGGATCAGCGCGGATGGCGCCACCATCGCCTATGTCCCGGACAACGAGCTGCACGGCGGGCATTACCCAATGCCGGCGAAGCAGACGTATCTGGACCTCGTCGCGTTTCTGCGCGAGGCCGACGTGCTGTATCACGACGCAATGTTCAGCGACGCCGAGTACCCGCGGCGCGAAGGCTGGGGGCATAGCACCTTCAACCAGGCGGTGCAGCTTGCCGAAGATGCGGGGGTGCGACGCCTGTACCTCTTCCACCATGCTCCCGAACGCACGGACGCGGAACTCTCCCGGATTCTCGAGGAGCTGCGGGATGACATCGCCCGCCGCGGCTCGCAACTCGAGATCGGCGTCGCCGCCGAGGGCGAAGAACTCACGGTCGCGCGCCAGCCAAACGCGCAGGAGCTGACAAAGTGAAAGCCAGACAGCTAACAGCCTTTGCCGCGGTCGGTCTGTTCGCCGCGTTCACGCCGCACACGCGAACGCCGAGCAGCTATGCCGTGATCGTCGGCATTAGCGATTATGCGAATTTCGGCCCCGAGATCGGCGGCGATTTGCCGGGCGCGCGCAACGATGCGCGGGATTTCCGCAACGTGCTGATCGCGCAGAAGGGATTCGAGGCCGCAAACATTCATATGGTCCTCGACCAGGAAGCCACGCGCGAGCGCATCGTGTCCGAGCTGGGCACCTGGCTGCCGTCGGTGGTGAAGCCGGGCGATCTGGTCGTCTTCTACTTCGCGGGCCACGGCTCGCAGATGTGGGACACCAACGGCGATGAGGAGGATGGCCTCGATGAGACGATCTGTCCGACCGACGTCGTGAAGGGCGACACGCGCAACGACATTTCGGATGACGAGCTGAACACGCTGCTGAAGGGCGTTCCCACGGACAACCTCGTCGTGGTGCTCGACAACTGCCACGCCGGCAGCGGCACGCGCGCGGTCACGCCGTTCGCCCGGCCGCGCTCGCTGGACCGGACCGCTTCGGTCGATGTGCCGAAGCCGGCCACCGCGACCGCGGGCACGCCGGTCACCAACGCCGAGATGGATGCAGCGCCGGCGTCGGTGCTCGAGATCGCGGCCGCGCAGGCCGATGAAGTCGCGGTCGACGCGGAATGGCCGGGCGAAGGCGGCGCGCCGTCGACGCACAACGGCGCATTCACGCGCAGCTTCGTGCGCAATCTCTGGCAAGCGCCGGCGGCATCGTACAGCGAAATCTTCGAGCGGACCGTCGAGGACATGAAACGCGAACGTTTCGCGCAGCGCCCCAACCTGGATGCAGGTGAGCGAAAGAACCGGGTCGCGCAGCCCGCGTTCGCGGCTTTCGGCGTCAAGGCCGGCACCGAGGAGTCGCTGGTTCCGGTCGTCGACGCCGGTGCGCAGGGTGTCGTTCTGGGCGGCGGCGCGGCCGCCGGCATCACGAGCGGCTCCACGTACAAGGCAGGTGACGCCACGCTGCGCGTCACGCGGGTCGAGGACGACCGCGCTTTCGCGAGCGCGATCGGCGGCACCGTGAAGAGCGGCGACCGCGCGCGTCTGATCGGCTACGCGGCGCCGCCCGCCGAGCTGAAGATATCGGTGGCCGGCCTGTCGGCCGCGACGCGCGCGCAGCTCACGCAGCAGTTGAAGAGCGCGCCGGGCATCGCGCTGGTGGCGGGCGCGCGCGATTTCGCGCACCTGCTCGTCCGGCCGAAGGACAACGAGTACGCGATCATCGGGCTGGACGGCGCGACGCGCCACCTCGCTGCACAGCCCGCCGACGTCGCCGCGCTGCTCGTGCAGGAGGCGGGCGCGCACCAGCTCGCAGCGCTCGAGAATCCGGCGCAGGCGTTCGCGCTCGATTTCCAGTTCTCGAACGACCGCAAGAATTTCCGGGTGGGTGACGCCGTCGAATTTCGCGCGCGCTCAGGCCGCGACGGCTATCTCACCATCGTCGATCTCGGCACGGACGGCAAAGTCGTGGTCATCTACCCGAGCGAGCAGGGGCAGGACCATCGCATTGCCGCCGGGCAGGAGTTCGTACTGCCGACCGGCGACATCGCGTTCGAGGCGCAGCTGCCTTCGGGGCGCGGCATCGTGCGCGCGTTCGTCACGCCGGAGCCGCTCGACCTGCCGTTCAGCCAGGGCGAGGCGACCCAGGCGCCGCTGGTCGGCCAGGCGCTGCGCAAGGCGATCGGCGCAACCAGCACGGCGATCCCGGTAAACAACTGGGCGACCGCGGCGATCGTGTATTCGATCACGAAGTAGGAGCAGCATGAAACTCCGGCGCTACACGATTGCGCTGCTGATTGCCGCCGGCGCCGGGCTGCTCGCATACACGCTGACCACGCTGCGGCTGTTCGAGGGCAGCGTCGGTCAGCTCGAATACGCGACCATCGACTACCGTATGCGATCAGCGCAATCGTGGGACGTCGTCCCGGATAGCGCTGACGTGCGGTTGGTCCTGTTCGACAGTGCATTCGTAGCCTCGTGGCCGTACCTCTCCCCCTTTCCGCGGGCGGCCCTTGCGTCATTGATCGATGCGGCAGCCGCAGGTGGCGCCCAAGCGATCGGTCTGGACGTGTATCTCGACGCACGCTATCCGTCGCTCGACGCGCTGGACAGCGGCGATGTGAAGCTGCGCGACGCGATTCGGCGCGCAGGCAACGTCGTGCTCGTGGCGCCGACGTTTGGCCCGAGCACGAGCCGCACGATTCAGCCACCGCACCCGTACTTCTCGGAGGTCGCGGCCGCGGTCGCCTCCGCGGATTTACCGACGCCGTTCGAAACGGTGCGCGATGGCGTGCTGACCGTGCGCATTGAAGAAGGACTCGTGCCGAGCTTTGCGCTCGCATTGTACGCGCATTGGCGCGGACTGAATCTCGATTCACTGCTCGCTGCGGCAGCGAAAAATGGATGGCTCGACGTGCCCGGTCTGCCCGATGCATACGCGCGCCTGCCGGAGGAGGCGACGCAGACGTGGCCGATTGCGTTCATGGGGCCGCCGAGCAGGCCGTTTTCGGACGCAGGAGCATTCATCGCATTCAGCGGCGAGAGCGTGGCAGGATTGAACGCCGTCCGCGCGTTTCAGCCGGCTGCGCTGGCCACGCTCGGTTTCAAGGATCGCGTGGTGATTCTCGGCAGTGGCTTCCACGAATCAGAGCGCTTTCGCACTCCGTTCTACAACGTTCCTGATTCGACCGGAATGATTGCAGGCTGGACCTATGGACCTGAAGTGCATGCAAACGCGCTGCAAAACCTGATCGGCGGACGCTTCCTGCAGCCGTTGAGCTGGCACGCGAAGCTGCTTTTCACGATCGCGATTGCGGTCGCGGTCGCGGTCGTGACATTCGCGCGCGGCGTGAAGTGGGGCGCGGGCGCCGCCCTTGGGCTTTCGTTCGTAAGCGCGGTCATTGCCTCGATCGTCTTCGGCAGGAATGCCCTGGTCGTGCCGGTCGTCTCGCCGGCCCTGGCTTCGCTGTTCGCCTTCCTGGGCTCGACCAGTTACGTGTCGATCGTGGAGGGCAAGGAAAAGCGCATGATCAAGGGCGCGTTCGGCAAGTTCGTGTCGCCGCGCGTGGCCGACGAGCTGATGGCGGATCCGTCGCGCCTCAAGCTGGGCGGTGATCGTCGCCAGATCAGCATGCTGTTCAGCGACCTGGCCGGCTTCACCTCCATGTCCGAAATGCTCGACCCGCAAAAGCTGGTGCTCGTGCTCAACGAGTACCTGCACGAGATGGCGGAACTGGTCAAGCAGGAGGACGGCTATGTCGACAAGTACATCGGCGACGCCGTGATGGCGCTGTACGGCGCGCCGAATGGGATGCCGGACCACGCGACGCGCGCGTGCCGGACCGCGCTGCGCATGCAGCGGCGGCTGGACGAGCTGAACGGGAAATGGCGCGCTCAGGACCCGACCTGGAAGCAGCTGAAGGTTCGTATCGGCCTGAATACCGGTGACCCGGTCGTCGGCAACATCGGTGGCGCGGAGAAGATTCAGTATACGGCGCTCGGGGATGCGGTGAACCTGGCCGCGCGGCTCGAGCCGGCGTGCAAGAGCTACGGCGTCGGCATCATGCTGGCGCAGCAAACCCGCGAAGACGCCGGTGACGGCATTCAGGTTCGTGAACTGGACATGCTCGCGGTATATGGGAAGCAGGAGCCGGTGCGCGTCTACGAGCTGCTCGGCATGCGCGGCGAGCCGGTCGCGGTCGGCGCGGAAGTGCTCGAGCCGTACAACCGGGGGCTGGCCGCGTATCGCAACCGTGACTTCGAACTCGCGCTGCAGTACTTCAAGGCCGCGCTCGAGCACCGGCACGATGGACCTTCGGCGCTCTACATCGAGCGCTGTGAAGAGTACATGGTCAATCCGCCACCCGCGGATTGGGATTTCGTTGAGCGTAGACAGGTCAAATAGGGAGACAGACCATGCGTAACGGATCTTGGAAATTCGGCGCGCTGCTGCTCACCGTGCTGGTGAGTGCGGCGTTCTTTCGCTGGAGTGCAGATCCTACGGCAGTGGTAGTTCAGATTACGGGCGGCGTGCAGGTCCAGCGCAACGGCCAGACTGCGTCCGTGCCGGCGACGGTCGGCCTCAGCCTGATGCCCGGTGACCGTGTGGTCATCAGCAGCGGCGGCAAGGCCGTGCTGCTGTTCAAGACCGGGAAGATGCAGACCGCGTCGCAGACGCTGACCATCGCGGATGCGCAGCGCGACCAGCCGGGCGGTCTGTTCAGCCAGACGGTCACCACGCTCGCGCAGGTCGCGACCACCAACGCGCGCACGCAGCCGAATCGTCAGGGCATGATCCGGCCGATTCCCGGCGAGCCCGCGCCGATCGCGCCGCGCAACGGCGTCAAGGTTGCGGACCTGCACCCCTCCTTCACCTGGTTCAGTCTGCCGGACGCCCAGGGTTACACGGTCCAGGTGCGGCGCATCGAGCCGATGCCCGGCCGGCCGCAGCGCTTCGATGCCGGTCGCGACACGAGCTGGACCTATCCGGCGACGGCGCTGCCGCTGATACCCGGCGGGCTGTACGAGTGGACGGTTGCATCATCCAATGGCGGCCGCCCCGCCACCGTGCAGCGTTTCCGCGTCGTGGACAGCGAAGACCTTGCGCGCGTCTCGAGCACGCTCGAGGAGCTGGTCACGGCCGGCATCGATCCGCTGACTGACGGCTTGTTCCTGACCGCGCTCGCGTACCGCGACGCCGGCCTCATGTACGATGCAGGCAGGCTGCTCGAGCGGCTTGCCGAAAACGGTGCGCGCGGCCGCGCGTACTACCTCCTGCGTGGCGAGGTTTTCGACGCGCTGGGTGACCTGGATGCAGCGGCGCAGGCGTTCGCGCGCGCCGATGCGGAGCCGAGTATCTGATGAATCGTGCAGTAGCCGAAGTCGTGCAGCAAAAGCCGCCGCTCGCCATTCTGTATCGTAGTGACGGCACCGCGCTCGACGGACTCGAGTCGGCGCTTGCGAGCGAGCGGATCGACGTGCGCGGGCCGGAGCCGTCGTCCAGCGCGTCGGCCGAATTGCCGGCGGTGCTTCTGCTCGATGCGCTCATGGCCGAGCGCATGGGCAACGCGGATGCGGCGCTGCGCGCGCTGCCCGATCACGTCATCGTGGTCGCCGCCGATGAGCAGGTGGCGAATCTCGTGCGCAGCGATCGCATCGCGCTCACGCTGCCGGGCTCCGGCGGACCGGAGGCGCGCTTGCGCGTATTGCGCGCCGCCTATCAGTTGGGCGCCGCGCGGCTGAGCGCCGCGCGCGCGGAGCGCGAGCTGGCGCGCTCACGCAACGAGCTGAATCAGCTGCATCGCATTGGTATGGCGCTCATGACCGAGCGCGATCCCGACAAGCTGCTGGTGCGCATCCTCGAGCAGGCGCGCCAGCTGACCAACAGCGATGCCGGCAGTCTGTACCTCGTCGAGCCGGACGAGGACGGGGGCAAGCGGTTGCGCTTCAAGCTCTCGCAGAACGACACGCTGCCCGACCTGCCGCTGATTCAATTCACACTTGCGATCAACACGAGCAGTCTCGCGGGATACGCGGCGCACACGGGCGAACCGCTGGTGCTTGCGGACGCATACGCGATTCCCGACGAAGAGCCGTATTCGTTCAATCGCAGCTTCGACCAGCGGACCGGCTATCGCACCAAGTCCATGCTGGTCGTGCCGATGATGGATCACCGCGACGACGTGGTCGGCGTCCTCCAGCTGCTGAATCGCAAGACCGACGCGGCTGCCCGCATCAACAGCGAGGAGTCCGCGCAGACCTACGTTCTGCCGTACGGCGGTCACGAGCTGCAGCTGGTGCAGTCGCTGGCCGGACAGGCGGCGGTCTCCATCGAGAACTCGCGCCTCTACGCGCAGATCGAGCATCTCTTCGAAAGCTTCGTGAAGGCTGCGGTCACCGCGATCGATCAGCGCGACCCGACCACGGCCGGTCACTCGATCCGGGTGGCGACGCTGACCACCGGCATCGCGCAAGCCGTCGAGCGCGGCGGCGCCGGCGCGTACGGTGACGTCTCGTTTACGCGCGACCAGATGAAGGAGCTGCGCTACGCGGCCATGCTGCACGATTTCGGCAAGGTCGGCGTGCGCGAGGAGGTTCTGGTCAAATCCAGGAAGCTGCCGCCCTTCCTGTGGGAGCGGGTGCAATCGCGCTTCGATCTGATCATCCGCTCCGCCGAGGCCGAATACCACCGCAAGCGCGCCGACCTGCTGCTGGCGCGCGGCAGCGACGCCCAGCCGCTGTTGGCTGCGCTCGAGCAGGAATTCCAGAGCCGCAGCGATGAACTGCGCCGCTTTCACGAGGCGGTGCGCGGCGCCAACGAACCCACCATCCTGCCGGAGGCTGCCGCCGGCATCCTGGACGAGATCGCGCAGCACAAGTTCACGAATCTCGAAGGCGAGCCGGTTCCGTTCCTGGACGTGGACGAGCTGCACTTCCTGAAAATTCCGAAAGGCACGCTCAACGAGCGCGAACGTCTCGAGATCGAGTCGCACGTCGAGCAGACCTACAAGTTCCTGATCCAGATTCCATGGACAGAGGACCTCCAGAATCTGCCGATCATCGCGTACGGCCATCACGAGAAGCTGAACGGCAAGGGCTACCCGCGTGGTGTGGCCGCTCCGGAAATTCCGATTCAGACCCGCATGATGACGATCGCCGACATCTTCGACGCACTGACTGCGTCCGACCGGCCATACAAACGGGCGCTTTCCGCCGAGAAGGCGCTCAGCATTCTGCAGATGGAAGCGAAGGACGGTCTGGTTGACCAGCACCTCGTCGACATTCTGATTCAGGCGGAAGTCTACAAGAAGGTCCTGGAGCAGGACTGGCGCGAGCTGTAATTCGAGTAAGGGAGTAAGGGAGTAAGGGAGTAAGGGAGTAAGGGAGTAAGGGAGTAAGGGAGTAAGGGAGTAAGGGAGTAAGGGCGAATACCCCTACGTCCCTACACCCCTACACCCCTACACCCCTACACCCCTACACCCCTACACCCCTACACCCCTACACCCCTACACCCCTACGTCCCTACGTCCCTACACCCCTTCGGGCAGGTCAACCTGCCCTGATGCGGAGCTGCGCGGCGACCTCGGCGATTACGCCGGACCAGTCGCTTGGAATGCGTTGACGAAACAGGCGAGCGGTCGGATACCATGGCGTGTCCGACCGCTCCCGCAGCCAGCGCCAATCCGGATCCGCGTGCAACAGAATCCACACGGGCACGGCCAGCGCGCCGGCCAGGTGCGCGGGCATCGAATCGATCGTAATGACCAGATCGAGTGCCTTGATGACGCGCGCAGCCTCGGCCAGCGCGTCGCAGCCGCTCAGTACTCCGCAACCCGGCTTCCATTCCGCTAGGCCGCTGCCGCGCTGCAGAATATGAAAACGCACGCCCGGTATTTCGAACAGCGGCGCCAGTTCTGCGAATGGCACGGATCTGCGCTCGTCCCAATCGCCCGCGCGCCAGACCAGTCCGACCTGGAGCTCCTCACCGCGTTCGATCGGTGCAGGCTCGGCGTGCAGATATGGCACCGTGCAGGGCACTGTCTCGAGAGTGGTGCGGAAGATATGCGGCAGCTCCATGAGCTCGGCGTCGACATCGTACGCCACAGCGGGCACGCCGTCGTGCAGCGGCAGCAGCCGCGCGCTGGTGCCGAAGTTCTCCAGCAGCGGCAGCAGCTCGGGTTGCACCCACAGTGTCACCTCGGATGCGACCGCTCCGGCGTGCGGCAGATAACGGATGAAGTGAATCGTGTCGCCGAGTCCGTGATAGCAGCGAATCAGTACGCGCCTGCCATCGAGCGGCGAGCCGTTCCAGATACTTTGGCGATGTCGGGGTAGAGTCGGGTCGGTCCGGCGCGCCGGCAGCTGCTCGTCGGCAACGCGCCAGCCGCTCTCGAAATCGCCGCTGCGCATGTACTCCAGCCACCGCTCGAAAGCGAGGTCGCTCGACGCGCTCAACGGATCAATAGCCGATCATCTTGTCCAGGCGCTGTTCGATGCGCTGCACGAGCACCGCTGGTTTGGGTCGAGATCGTCAGCGTCGCCTCCAGCTCTATTGCAGATAGCGCTCGAACCAGGCGGCCGCCGCGCCGGCGTAATCTTCCGGCAAGCGGTGGCCAGTATCGTACCACACCAGCTGCTTGTCCCTCGAACCGATCAGCTCGAGCACGCGCTCGGCTTGCTCCTCCGTATAGTACGCGTCGGACCGGCCCATGAGCATCAGCAGCGGCATCTTCACGCGCGGCGCGTAATGCCCGGACCAGAACAGCTCAGGCATCCGCTGCAGCGCGGTCACACCTGCGACTGCCGCCCTGACGCGCGGCTCGAACGCGCCGAGATAGAAGACCGCGCGACCGCCGAGGCTGAGGCCCAGCACGCCGATGCGTGTCGAATCGATGTCGGCGCGCGCGGTCAGCAGGTCGAGCAGCCGGCGGTGCTCGATCGTGTTCTGGATCTCGAGATCGCGAAGCTGCGGCTGCTTGCCGACAAACGACTCGGCCGTGACGTAACCGTTCTCGTAGGTGCGCTCGCCCGACGCGGGCGCATCGATCATGGCCACGGCGAAACCGTTCGCGATCAGGCTGTCGATCAGCACGCGTCCGCGGTTCCAGCTGGTGCGCTGCCACCAGCGCTCCTTCCAGCCGCCGATGCCATCGATCAGCACGACCACCGGAAAGGGAGGCGAGCCCGATTTGGGCACCGCAATGAAACCGGGCACGCGCGAGCCGCGCCAGCCATCCATCACGAACTTTTCGCGCATGAAAGTCAGCGTGTCGAAACGATCCAGGGTGCGCGCGTGGAGCGGCAGAGTTGCGTCGTACGTGAAGAGCTGCGCGAGAATGCGCATCCCCTCATTGCCGTAGGGCTGCTGCGCACCGGCCGGTACGGCCAGCGCGAGCAGCGACAGGAGCACGAGAACGCGCATCAATTCAGCCGCGCGCGCCCGATGGTGCCGGCGTCCGTGCGATCATCAGCGCTGCAAAGCATGCGA
This sequence comes from Gemmatimonadota bacterium, assembly GCA_052387015.1. Lineage (GTDB taxonomy): Bacteria > Gemmatimonadota > Gemmatimonadetes > Longimicrobiales > RSA9 > CBJLQC01. Next base: position 101 of record JBQTJO010000421.1, on the reverse strand, counting down.
TTTTCATAGAGGGTCTCCGCATGAGGGGGTGTAGCGTATGATGCGTGCCCCGCCTGCGGAGTTGCAAGGCTGGATCAGGCGGCCTGCTGCTCGCGCCCCAC
>JBQTJO010000420.1:0-2266 GCA_052387015.1 Gemmatimonadota bacterium | reverse complement strand
GCCGTTGCCGAGCCTGAGCTTCGTATCCTCGAAGCCCCATTCGAGCAGCTCGCCGGCCTGGCGCTTCGCTTCGAGCTCGAGCGCATACAGCGCCTCGGTGCGATTCATGCGCGCGCGTTTCTCGCGTGGGATGTCCCGGCCGACTGCCTGCACGATTGCGTGCGGTACGATGGCCACCGCCGTGCGCTGCTCGTAGCGTCTGAGCTCGTCCTCGGACCAGCGCGGGCTCACGGGTACCCCACGATTGCGGGGGTTGGGGGGGCGGCTCTTACGGCCTTCTCTTCGACGCTCATGGCATGGCGCGCAGCTTTCCGGACGCGGCCTCTCGCAGGGTTGCCAGCCTTTCTCGGTTCCTTGCTTGCTCTTCTTCCGAAAGGGCCTTTTGGCCCCTCCGATCTTTTCTTATCTGTTCTGGATCTTGATCTTGGGCCGTCACCGTCACGTCACCGTTACGTTTGCGGTTCTTTTCGCGGTATCTGCGCTGCCTCTCTGCGCTGCTGTCAGACTTGAATTGCAAGTCGTCCCAGGACTTCGGCTGCCAGTGATCATCGATGAGGCCGGACTCGACGAGTCTGGCCTTAGCGCTGATGAGCGCTTCGCCTTGTAGGCCAAGACGGCGGGCAATGGCTCGCTCGCGCATTTCCGAGTTCGGGAAACCCTTGTCAAGCAGGCCGTCGCACTTGAGGCAGAGCAGGAACACGAAATGCCGCTGGTCTTCGAACGACAGCTCCTCCACCACCGGATCGGTGACGAAGCGGGCGTACATGCGGAACCAGGGAAGGTTCATGCTGCACCAATAACACCGGTAGAGATCGATTTGATCGCCTTGGCGACAACAATACGCGGCACATACACGTTCAGTGTCACGTAGCCGTCGTTCGGCGTTGGCTTTTCGCCGTAGATTCCAGCCCAAGTGCGCCAATGAGTTTTTGCCGCCATGCACAGCATCGGGAAGTACAAAATCCAATAGCGCAGTCGCGGCTCGCCGAACAAGTCAGCTGCGTGCGGCCAGGTGTAAATCAACAAGTCCGTTCGCTTGCGCTCATCCACTGTCCAACCCGGCTTGTGCCGATGCGCGTCATGAAACGGCGCGCGCGAGTCGTTCAGATAAACCGATGTCGTCTCAATGCATACGTCGTCCTTACCGAATCGCTCAATCGGACAAAACTCACGGTTCTTGAGATCGATGCTCACTGGCGGCAAACCATGATGCCTCAGCACCCAGTAGTCGGTGCCATTGCGATCTTGATCGCACGTCGCTTTTTCGATCTTTCGCGCGGCCGGGATACTCATGTGAACATGGCGCAAGATGCCGGCCGTGATCTCGACCCCTTCCGAGAATTGCAGCCGCTCGCGAAAGTCGTAGAAATCGTTCACGCCGGAACTCCGCTCTCGTTGCCCCAGCTCGCCCAGCCAACGCGCTCATTGCGTGCGAACAGTTCGCAACGCGCAGCATGCGGATACATGCGCTCGATCAACTCGTAGAAAATGCCGGGTTTTTGGCTGTGATCTGCGCGTGGTGAATGAACGACAGAGCCGACGCGCTCACTCGGTTCCGGCGTTCCCGGATTGCCGCGCGTCGCGACCAGCAGGAGCTCGTGCTGCTGCCGGAAGTAATACCCCATCCCGATCTGACCTTTATCCCACACCGCGCACGTGCGATAGACGAACCGCCACTCCTGAATGACATACATGGCATCGGCCAGCTTCGGGCTGGTGGCCCACAGGAACAGCACGCAGTCGTCTATGGCCGGCACTGAGAGCGCAGCGATTTCCTCTCGACTCATAGTCGGATAGTGATTCTCGATCGCGCGGCTTTCGGTCTTCACGTATTCGTATCGCCACGGCGGATCCGCATAGATCACGTCGTAGCGGCCAACAGGTGGTGCGGGACGTGGCAGAGAGTCGTCGCGCTGACTGCGCTCGCCTTCGCGCACCAGGTTCGCCGTGACGCGCTCGGTCTCCTGCGAGACTCGCTCGCGCCAGTCGGAAACCATGCTCTTGAATTTCCCTTCCGGCACCGCCGCCAGCCGCTGCGCGCGGGCCGAAAGCTTCCAGTCAATGCCAGCGTCTTTGAGAGTCGGCGTTACCCCTTCCGATTCGGAAGGGGTAGAACGTCCTTGGTACGGCTGCCCACCTTTTGCGAGCCCCACCGTCCGCTTCTGCTCGGCGATCAGCTCCCCGAGCCGGCGCTCGGAACGCAGCCGAATCTCGGCGGCGTCCACCTCCAGGTCGCGGTTCTTTGCCAGTCGGGCATACGCTTTGA
>JBQTJO010000419.1:0-2135 GCA_052387015.1 Gemmatimonadota bacterium | reverse complement strand
TACATTCGGCCGGATGGTGTGCGCGAGGTTCAGAATGCGGGCGAGACGCGGCATCGCGGCGTCGAATTGGGAGTCGGTGCGCAGATCACGAGCTGGCTGAGGCTCGAGGCGGCGCAGTCCTGGTCGAAGCAGACCTACCTGCGCTGGCGGCCGCGCCCGACGCTCGACTATGCGGGCCAAGAAGTGGAGCGCGCACCGCGCGGCATGACCAATCTGCGCGCGCGCATCAAGCCGTCCGCGCAAGCCGCGGCGGTCGCGACACTCGAGTGGTCACGCCTGTCGCGTTACTGGGAAGACGCGGAAAACACACACATGTACGAGGGACACTCCATTCTCAACCTGAATGCCAGCTGGCCGTTGAAGTGGGGCGCGAGCATGAGCGTTCGGGTCCTGAACTTGACCGACGCGCGCTATGCCGACTACGCGTCCTACAACATCGCGGAAGGCGAGCAGCTGCAGCCTGGCGCGCCACGCACGATCTACATCGGCTTGCTGCGGAACTGGCCGCAATGAAGGTCGCGAAGCTCATACTGACTGTCATTCTCGTCACCGCGTGCGGCGATACGGCGCCGAAGATCGAACCCGCATCCGGGCCGGTATCGGTCGCGCGAAACGAAGCCGATCCGGCTCTCGCGCGCGATCCATCGACCGGTGACGTGCTGATGACCTGGGTCGCGGGCGACAGCACTGACTACCACGTCTATTTCGCGCGCTCGTCCGATGCAGGCGCAAGCTGGTCCAGTCCGGTCCGAGTGACGCAAACCGCTGGCGACGTGAAGCCGCACGGCGAGGCTTCGCCGCGCGTGGTGGCCGGCGGCACGATCGCCGTAATCTGGGCCAACCAGATCGCTGTGGCCGGGCGCCGTTTTCCGGCAAGCGAGATGCGCTTCAGTCGCTCGACCGACGGCGGCCGCAGCTGGAGCCCGGCGCTGACGCTGAACGACGACACGGCGGCCGCACCCGCGGGACACACCTTTCACGGCGCGGTGTTCGTGCCGCCCTCCACGATTGCGGTCGCATGGCTGGACAGTCGAAATGCCGAATCATCCGATCATCACGACGGCGATGCCACCATTTACATGGCGCTTTCCGATGATCTCGGCGGCTCGTGGTCGGAGCAAAACCGGAAACTGTGGGCTGATGCATGTCCCTGCTGCCGCGTGTCGCTGGCCGCCAGGCCCGATCGGCAGATTCTGGCCGCATGGCGCGGCCACATGCCCGGTGATATACGTGATCCGGTCGTGGCGCGTGTGGTGGGCGAACCCGCGCCACCCGTGCGGGTGCATGCCGACGACTGGGTGTTCGGTGGCTGCCCGCATACCGGCCCGGCGCTGAATGTGACGACAGACGACGTCGTACAGGTGGCATGGTTCAGCGGAAAGCCGGGACGGAGTGGGATCTTTTATGCCGAAAGTCGCGGGGACACGATCTCGTTTTCGGCGCCGGTCGAGATCATGACCGCCGCTGCACTACCGGCCGCGCACCCCGCGATCGCCTCCAATGACGAATACGTCTTCGTGGCGCATGACCTCGACGCGGCCGGCCGGTCCGCGCTTTCGGTCGCTCGGATCGCGAACGGTCGCGCGATCTCCGTGACGGTGCCCGATTCCCGCGGCGCCGACCACCCGCAGATTGTTGCGCTCGACCAAGGCGCGCTCGTCGCGTGGACACAGAAAACCGCCGACAGCTCGGTCGTCAGGCTGGCCAGAATCCGTTGAGCCCACGCTCCCACGCTCCCATGTTCCCATGCTCCCATACTCCCCTACTCCCCTACTCCCCTACTTCCCTACTCCCCTACGCCGGATGTACCATGGCCGGCCACTCTTTTCAGGGCGACCGGCCATAGAGCGCAAGTTACGGAGGGGTATTGTGGTGAGACCATCTATGCACGGCACGACCCATGTGGGCCGTCTATAAACTTAGACGAGAATGGCGGGTAAAAGGTTGCACGCATGAAAGACAGGATCGTCGTCCGCAACGCCCGCCAGCACAATCTCAAGGGAGTCGATCTGGATCTGCCGCGCCGCTCGCTCGTCGTGCTGACGGGGCCGAGCGGGTCGGGCAAATCGTCCCTCGCCTTCGACACGCTGTACGCGGAAGGCCAGCGCCGCTACGTCGAATCGCTGTCCACCTAC
>JBQTJO010000418.1:0-2307 GCA_052387015.1 Gemmatimonadota bacterium | reverse complement strand
TGGTCCGGTCACTCGCGTGACAGGCACCCGCGCAGAACGCACTAACGAGCCCGCGCCATTCGCGGAGCACGCAGCGCCTGCCACGCTCCAGATCAAGATCGGCGGCATGGCCTGCTCCTTCTGCGTGCAAAGCATCACGAAAGCACTATCGCGCGTCGATGGCGTGCGCGCAGCCAGCGTGAGTCTCGCGCACGAAGAAGCGCTCGTCGAATACGAACCCGCGAAGGTCACGCCGGAGAAGCTGAAGGAAACGCTGCTCGATCTCGGTTACACCGTGCGTGACGCGGGCAAGGTCCGCACCTTCGAGGAAGAGGAAGCGGAGCTGCGCGCGGAGCGCAACAACCTGCTCCTCGCCGCGTCATTTGCGTTTGTCGCCGTCGCGTTGATGATCGTCATGTGGCTGCGCCTCGTGTGGATGGGCACGCTCTGGCCGTGGATCGTCTGGCTGATGCCGACGCTTGCCCTCGCCACCGTGTTCGGTCCCGGCTGGCACATTTTGACCATGGCCTGGGCGAGTTTGCGCCGCGGCATTCTCAATCAGCACGTGCTCCTCGAATTCGGCGCACTGGCCGGGCTGGCCGGCGGTTTCATTGCGTTCGTCAATCCCGAGTTCCCGCTTCCAGACTTTTTCGGCGTGGCTGTCTTCATTACCACCTACCATCTCCTGTCCGGGTACGTGTCGTTGCGCGTGCGCACGCGCAGCTCGCAGGCGGTGCGCAAGCTGCTGGCGCTGGTACCGGCAACGGCTCGTGTGGTCCGCGCTGGGCGCGAAGAGGAGGTGCCGATCGAGCAGGTGCGTCCGGGCGACGTCGTGCGCATCCGGCCGGCCGAATCGATTCCGGTAGATGGCGAAGTGACCGAAGGCACGTCCGCCGTCAACGAAAGTCTGGTCACGGGCGAGTCGATCCCGGAGGAGAAGACTCGAGGCGATGAAGTCATCGGCGGCTCGATCAATCAGACCGGGACACTGCTGGTCCGCGTGACGCGTGTGGGCGAGGAGAGTTTCCTCGAGCAGGTGGCGCGGCAGGTCGAGCAGGCGCGTGCACTGAAACCGGGCATGCTCGCGCTTGTCGATCGTATCCTCAAGGTCTACGTGCCGGGCGTGCTCGTGGTGGCGGGTCTCGCAATTCTCGCATGGACACTCGGCGCGTGGCTCGTTGCCGGCTCCGCGGATTGGACGCGCGCGATCTTCGCCGCCCTCGCCGTGCTGGTCATGGGTTACCCGTGCGCACTCGGGATGGCGACGCCGCTCGCCATGATCCGCGGCGGTGGCATGGCCGCCGAACACGGCATCCTGATGCGCAGCGCCGAAGCGTTTCAGGTGCTGAAGGACGTCCGGAAGATCGTGCTCGACAAGACGGGGACGATCACGCGTGGAGAGCCGGCGGTCACGGCTGTGGTGACGCTCGGTCCTTCTTCTCGCGATGACGTGCTGCGGCTGGCTGCGTCGGCGGAGCACGCGTCCGAGCATCCGCTGGCGCGGGCCGTCGTCGAAGCAGCCGAAGCGCAGGGGCTGACACTCGCACGCGCCGAGGACTTTCAGGCGGTTCCCGGCAAGGGTGTGACTGCACTGGTCGAATCGAAACGCGTGATCGTGGGCAGTCCGAAGCATGCGATCGCGTCGGGAGTGCAACTCGGTTTCGCCGCATCACGGATTGCCGCGTTGCAGGCGGCCGGCAACACCGTCGTCGTGCTTGCGGTCGACAATGCTGTGGCCGGCCTGATCGCGATCGCGGACCAGGTGAAGCCGGACGCGCGCGAGGCCATCGAGCGGCTCCGCGCGATCGGCATCGAGCCGGTGATGCTCACCGGCGACAATGAGCGCACCGCTCGCGCCGTAGCCGCGCGCGTCGGCATTGCCGAGTATCGCGCGGAAGTACTGCCGCAGGATAAAGCCGATGAGGTCCGCCAGCTTCAGCGCGCTGGCCAGCGCGTGGCCATGGTCGGCGACGGCATCAATGACGCGCCCGCACTCATGCAAGCCGACGTCGGTATCGCCATCAGAGCGGGTACCGACATCGCGATCGAATCCGCCGACATCGTGCTCATTGGTGAACGACTGAGCGCTGTTGTTGACGCTTATCACATCGGCCGCGCTTCCTACCGGAAGACCGTGCAGAATCTCTCGCTCGCCTTCGCCTTCAACGGTATTGGCATTCCGCTCGCCGCGACCGGGCTGCTGCACCCGGTCTGGGCCATGATCGCGATGGTCGCGAGTGTCACGACCGTGCTCACCAACTCGTTCGCGGGACGGCTGCTGCCGAAGCGTAAGCGCCGCGGCCACGAAACAAGCATGACGCTGCGCGT
>JBQTJO010000417.1:0-5754 GCA_052387015.1 Gemmatimonadota bacterium | reverse complement strand
CCTACACCCCTCCTCCCCTACACCCCTCCTCCCGTGTAGCCACCCACCATTCCAGAGATCCTGGAATACTCTCCCTGAAGCGTCTGGGTGAGGAATGGGCGCACCGTGGCACGCCGCTGCTGCACGCGCGCATCGGCATTCAACACCGGTCCCTACCGGGCAACTCGAACGGCGATTAGCTTTGTGGCTGACTGAGTCCCACCTCTTTCGGAATTCCCTGGAATGTTCCGGTTGGCCTGGCAAAACACCAGGACGGTGATCCTGTTCGCGGGACTGCTCGCCATTCTGGCGGTGCTGGCCGGCGGCTTTGCGCGCGAGCGGACCGCGCCGCGCGCCGCGGCCAACACGATCGCCGCGACACCGCCTCAGCAGTGGCAGCCGCCCGCCACGAAAGACCTGGACGCGGATGGGGCAGCTGCGTTCGCCAGCGTCGCGGACCGCATCACGCCGGCGGTGGTCCGCATCGAGACGGAGAAGCTGCCGGATGCACGGCGCGCCCGCTGGCTGCCCAGTCCGCTGCGCACCCTGGTGCCCCATGATTCGACGACGCCGGCGCCGGAGATGGCCGGCGGATCCGGATTCCTGGTCTCGCCGGACGGCTACATCCTCACGAACAATCACGTCGTCGAAGGCGCCGACATCATCACGGTCACGCTGTACAACAAGCGTTCGTTCCCGGCGCAGGTGATCGGTCTCGATCCAACGACGGATGTCGCACTCATCAAGATCGACGCGCAAGATCTGGCCTACGTGCCGCTCGGCGATTCTGACCGCGCGCGCGTCGGCGAATGGGTGCTCGCGATCGGCAATCCGGGCTTCCAGGATGCGAGCACGCTCGATTTCACGGTGACCAGCGGCATCATCAGCGCGAAGGGCCGGCCGCTCTACGTGCTGAACGCGGAGGCGGACGGCGCGCCCGGCAATTTCGCGATCGAGGATTTCATCCAGACGGATGCCGCGATCAATCCGGGCAATTCGGGCGGTCCGCTGGTCAACATTCGCGGCGAAGTCATCGGCATCAACACGGCCATCGCGAGCAGCACCGGCTTCAATGAAGGCTACGCCTTCGCCGTGCCGTCGAGCCTCGCGCGGCGCGTGATGAGCGACCTGCTCGCGTACGGGCGCGTACGGCGTCCGCTGCTCGGGATCTCGATCAAGGATGTGACGCAGGAGGACGCGGAAGTCTACGGCTTGCCCGAGATCGCGGGTGCGCTGATCGAGGACTTCGCGGACGGCTCACCCGCGCAGCAGGCGGGCATCGAGCGCGGCGATGTGATCGTGGCGGTGGACGGTCGCAAGGTCGAGAGCGTCGGACAGCTGCAGCGCTTCATTGCGGATCACAAGCCGGGTGAAGAAGTCGGGCTCAGAATCGTGCGCTACGGCGAGACGAAGACATTTCGCATCCGACTCGTCGAATCGCCCGAACAGCCGGTGGCGCAGCCGAGGCGCGCGAACGGGCGGCCGACCGGCGGCGGCCGGATCGGCGTCCAGATCGGCGAGCTGAACGCCGAAATCGCGAACGAGCTCGGCTTCGAGCGCGCCGGCGGCGCCGTCATCACCGCGGTCGCGGACTACGGCGCCGCGGCCCGCAAAGGCATTCACGCCGGCAGCCGCATCCTCGAAATCAACCGCAAACCGATCGAGCACGCCCGCGACGCACAGGATGAGCTGCGCGGCCTGGGTTCGGGTGAGATCGTGTCGCTCGTGCTGCAGGACCCGGACGGCGCCATCTACATCGCGAACGTGCGCGTGCCGTGAACTACGCGACGGCGCTACGGAGAGGCGCCTCTCCGTCGACCCAAAGGTAGACGCAGTGTAAATCTACTTCCTCGTGCCGGCTCGCTCTGCACACTGATCGTGCCACCAAGCAGCTCGGCGAGTTGCCTGGAAACGGAGAGCCCCAGGCCGGTGCCACCGGCCCGCCGAGTCGCGCCGCGGCTGCCCTGCCGGAACGCCTCGAAGATGTCCTCCAGCTCGTCCGCGGCAATGCCGATGCCGGTGTCGTCCACGTCAATGACGAGGTCATTCCCGACCGGGTTCACGGCCAACGTCACCTCGCCGCGCTCAGTGAATTTGATCGCGTTCCCGATCAGATTGATGAGAATCTGGCGGAGCTTGCCCTCGTCCGTTTTCAGGGTCACCGGCTCATCCGGCATACGAATGCGGAACTGCAGCTGCTTTTGCTCCGCGAGCGGCTGCATCATTTCCGCGACTGCCTTCACAAGGCCGGCCATTGAGACTGTCTCGTAGCGCAGATCGAGGTGACCGGCCTCGATCCTGGAAAACGTCAGGACCTCCTCGATCAGCTGAAGCAGATGTCTTGCACCCGCCCTGATGCGTCCGAGATTGTGCTGCTGCGCATCGTTGAGCTTGCCCTGCACTCCGAGTTGCAGCAGGTCCGCGTACCCCATGATCGCGTTGAGCGGCGTGCGCAGCTCGTGACTCATGACCGCGAGAAAATCGGATTTTGCGCGGTTGGCCTGCTCGGCCTCCTCACGCGCGCGCACCTGATTCGTCACGTCCACGCCATGCACGAATATTCCGGATACCGCCCCGTCCGGCTCGAAGAGCGGCTGGTAGACGAAATTGAGAAAGATTTCATCCAGCGCCGCGGTGCCGCGTCGATTCAGTAGTACGCGGACGCCGTTGCCGACAAACGGCTCGCCGGTACGGTAGACCTTATCGAGCAGGTCGACAAAGCCTTGCGCCACAACTTCGGGGAACGCTGCCGCGAGAGATTTGCCGAGCATGTCGCGGTTGCCGACGAGCTCGCGAAAGCGAGGATTGGCACTCTCGAACACGTGATCGGGACCGCGCAGCGTCGCAATGAGCGCCGGAGCTCGCAAAAAGATCTCCCTGAGCCGCTGGCTCGCCGCCTCGGCTGCCAGTCGCGCGTGCTCCGCTTGCTTCCGCAATGCGCGCTGCTCGCGCGCCGCTGCCTCCAGATCGCTAACCAGCCGGGCGGCGCGAATGGCGAGCACCGCCTGGTCGACGGCCACCCCGCACATGAAGCTTTCGACCGGGGTGGGGAAATCGGCGCGCCGCGATCCGAGTGCGACGACGCCGTGCTGGCCATTGGTACGCGGGCACACGCGCAGCACCCGGATTTCCCCCTCGCCTGCCGGATTGGGCAGCGAGGCGAGTGCCGGATCATCAGGCGAGCGCCATGCTTCGAGCGCGTTGCGAATCAGGTGAGCCGGCGGAGCGCTGAGAGGTCGACGTTCTTCGAGAGCTGATTCGTCGCCGGATCGAGGGAACTGAAGGTAGGCAATCTCCAGGCGCAGAAGACTGAGCAGCACCTCCAGCAGACTGCCGGCAATGAAGCCGGGATCGCGTCCGCGCCACATACCGGGCAGCGACAGCAGCGTCGCCAGATCGCGCACCTCGCTCCTGGACGGCTGAATGCCCTCAATGCTCTCAGCCATCGCCTTTGCCGCGGCCGCGGCAGAGGCACCCCCGTCAGACCGACCGTCGTCCCGCACGCTCATGCAGCTCCCGCAGAAACTCGTCCGGTGGAGTAAAGAAGGGGTTCGCCTGAAGCACGCCGCCCATGATAACCATCGGATGCGTGCGCAGGATGTCCATGACGACGCCTCCGCCAAACTTGGCGGTATCGTACAGTCATATGACCGGATCCTTGTACTTCGGCAGGATATAGTTCAGGCGCGTCTCGTAGGCCACGAGATCATCGACGCCGGGCCGGTCCTGCAGCGACCATTCCATGTGCGCGACCAGCCGTGTGAGCGGAAAGCCCTGAGTCTTGCCATCGGCCAGCACCTCTTCGATCAGCGCGAGCATTGCGTCCTGATCGAAGTGACCTTCGCGCAAATAGGCTTCATCCCAGGTGCGAATCTCGAACTGACCGCGCTGCTCGGCACGTGAGACCTCGATGCCCTCCTGCTCGAGCCGGCGCGCATAATCGGACCGCAGCTCCGGATCCACGATGTGAAACGCCTTCTGACCTTTGTTGATGCCTTCCTTTACGAACGGCATCAGCACTGTCAGCTCCTCGTCGAAGCTGTCGAAGAACGCGCACACTTGGCGGTACTGGTCCAGCGTGCCTCCCGCAAAAGTTATCGGCTGATCGACGTCGTTCATACGTCCACCTCCGCGAGAAATTCATCGTCCTGATCGCGCCGGATTGGGATCGAGAACGCAAAGAGCGATCCTTCTCCGGGGAACTCCGCCCAGGCCTTGCCGCCGACCGATTCGATCGTCTCGCGCACAATGCTCAGACCGAGACCTGTGCCTTCCACGCCCGTGACCGTCTGCTCGTGCGCACGGAAAAAACGGCGAAACAGACGTGACCGTGCAGCTTCCGGCACACCCAGACCATTGTCTTGCACAGTCACGACGACGTTGCACGTATCCCGCTCAGCGTCTTCCTCGGTGCGGCCGGTGATCTCGATCCAGCGCTCCGGCTTTGCCGGATCGGCATACTTGATGCCGTTCGAGACGTAGTTGCTGAGACACAACTCCACCGCCGCGGCATTCACTTCGACCGCAGGCAGGTCTTCGTGCAGCCGGATCTGCACCGCGCGCGCGGCGGCCGCCTCGCGCAGCTGGCGCGCGACCTCGGCGGCGGCCTGCGGCAGGCGTACGTGCTTTTGCTTGCGTGCGTCCCGATCGAGCCGCGTGAGGTTGACCAGATTGTCTATGATGCCGCGCATCTGTCTTGTGTTCTCTGAAACGATGCGCAGCATGCGCTGCCGTAGCTCCTGATCCAGATCCGCGGCGCCTTCCAGCAGCTCGTTGGCACCCATCACCGCGCCAATCCGGTTCTTCAGCTCATGGGAGAGCACTCGATTGAAAGCCCGCAGCCGATCCTCCCTGTCCTTGACACCCTCGGCCGCAACCCGCAGATAATGATCAGTGGTGACCTGCTGGACGACCGCTACTGCTCGAAACAATCGGTGCGCGCACGAGAATAGTTCGCCGCGTGTACACGGGTCTTCGACGTCATCGATGATGTCGATGAGATGATGAAAGATGATGCCGCCCAGAATCTCGTATTCCTTGAGGATTTCGTGGACGTCGAAACCCTGATCGTGCCGCATTTTGCCGAGCTCCATCGCCTTCGCGACGATCGGGATGTCGGCGCTGATCTCCTCGGCAGGATCCTCGATGTAATCCGCCATGCCGTCGAGAAGAATCGGCACATGATCGAGCAGCGCCTGCGTTGGAAAGACATGCTGCGGATCCATCGATACTCGTGCAGCAATGCGCTCGAGCCACCGGTGCACGAGCTGTGCTCGCGCCTGGCGCAGCTCCTCGGCCAGACGCCCGGCCAGCGGGCATTCCACGGCGACGGCCTGCTGCTCGCGATTCGCTTCCGGAAAGTATTCTCTCTCCATCTCGCCCTCCATGCTTGCGGCTGACCAAGGCAAGGGACGTACCGTGGTTCGCTTGCCGCGGATTGGCTAGCACGCCGGAATTGGCTACTTTTCAACGCTTATAGCGCGAAAGTGGCGGAATTGGCAGACGCACCAGACTTAGGATCTGGCGGGTTCGCTCGTGGGGGTTCGAGTCCCCCCTTTCGCACTCCTGACCGTGAGGCGCTACCGCTACGGAGAGGCGCTACGCTACGGAGAGGCGCTACGCTACGGAGAGGCGCTACGGAGAGGCGCTACGGGACTGCGCTACGGGACTGCGCTACGGAGAGGCGCTACGGGACTGCGCTACGGAGAGGCGCTACAGAACGGCGCTACAGAAAGGCGCTACAGAAAGGCGCTACAGAAAGGCGCTACAGAAAGG
>JBQTJO010000416.1:0-14955 GCA_052387015.1 Gemmatimonadota bacterium | reverse complement strand
CGCAGCATGTACTCGAGATGCTTGCGCGCCAGCCCCGCCGAGTAGCCCACCGCCTCGTCCGGCGACATGCTGCCGTTGGTCTCTACCAGCAGCGTCAGCTGATCGTAGTCGGTGCGCTGTCCGACACGCGTCTCCTCGACCGAGAAGTTCGCGCGCAGCACCGGATTGTACATCGAGTCGACCCGTACCACGTCGACCGCGGCACCCTTCGGCAGCGGATGCTGCTCGGCCGTTACGAAGCCGCGGCCTTTGTTCACGAACAGCTGCATGTTGATCTCACGATCATCCTGCAGCGTGAACAGGTGGTGATCCGGATTGATAATGCTGGCGCCGCCCGGATTGCCGATCGCGCGCGCGGTCACCGGGCCGGCCTTGCTCGCGCGCAGCTCCAGCGTCGCTTCGTCGCGCCCGGATTCCAGACTCAACACCAGCGTCTTCAGATTCTGAATGATCTGGTGGATATCTTCCACCACGCCGTGCACCGTCTGATGCTCGTGTACCACACCATCCATCCGGAACGCCCACACCGCCGAGCCGCGCGGCGACGACAGCAGAATGCGGCGAACCGTGTTACCCAGCGTCTGACCGAATCCGCGCTCGAGCGGCGAAATGACGAACTGCGCCATCCGCCCATCTTCGGAGCGCTGGACCACTTCGATCCGCTGCGGCAGCACCAACCCGGTGAGATCCAGCTCCATTTATCCCCCTTTTAACGGACGTTCACGTTCACGTGTACGCTCACGCTGACGTGGACGATTCTTTTCACTTGTTGCCCGGCACACGCTCACGCTGTTCCGTCCACGTAAACGTAACCGTGAACGTGAACGTGAACGTCCGTTACTTACTGTAGAGCTCGACGATCAGCTGCTCCTGCACCGCGAGCGGAATGTCCGCGCGTGTCGGGCGCTCGAGCATGCGGCCCGTGCGCGAAGCCTCGTCGAGCGCGAGCCAGCGCACCGTAGTCGGCCGCGTCTTCGACTCGAGCGACGCCTGCACCGGCAGCATGTCCTGGTCGGCCGGCGCAATCCGAACCTCGTCGCCCGGACGAACCTGGTAGCTCGGCACATCGACCGTCTGACCGTTCACCTCGACGTGACGGTGACGCACGATCTGCCGCGCCTGGTTCCGGCTCGAGGCAAAGCCGAGCCGATAGATCACGTTGTCCAGCCGCGACTCCAGACCGATGAGCAGGTTCTCACCCGTCACACCCGCCTGCTTCGAGGCGCGCTCGAACAGATTCTTGAAGTACTTCTCGGGAACGCCGTAGATGCGCTTCACCTTCTGCTTCTCACGCAGCTGCTGCGCGTAGTCGCTCGCCTTGCGGCGGCGCGCCTGCGCGAGGCCGTGCTGGCCGGGAGCGTAGTTACGACGCTCGACCGGGCACTTGTCCGTGTAGCACTTGGTTCCCTTGAGGAAAAGCTTTTGGCCTTCGCGCCTGCACAGCTTGCAGACCGGCCCCGTGTAACGACCCAATGCTTGCTCCGTCTGTCCAGTGGTTGGTTCGGCTTCATCCCGCTCCAGACGAGAGCGGTTTACGCCAGTTTGCGATGCGAGCGATGCGAGCGATTAACAGCGATGAGAGCGAAGTGTCATCGCTATCATCACTCTTATCGCTCTCATCTCACACACGCCGGGCGATGCCCCTACTCCCTTACTCCCCTGCGCACCTACTCACACACGCCGCTTCTTCGGCGGCCTGCAGCCATTGTGCGGGATGGGCGTGACGTCGCGAATCGACTTCACCTGCAACCCCGCCGCGGCCAGCGCCTGAATCGCCGACTCGCGTCCGCTGCCCGGACCCTGCACGCGCACGTGCACGCGCTTCATGCCCAGGTTCACCGCCTCGCGCGCGGCCTGCTCGGCCGCCACGGTGGCCGCGAACGGCGTCGACTTCTTCGACCCCTTGAAGCCAGCCTTACCCGAGGTGGCCCAGGCCACGACGTTGCCCTGCGTGTCCGTGATCGTCACCAGGGTGTTGTTGAAGGTCGCCTTGATGTGGGCCACACCCTCGGCCTCGACGTGCTTGCGCGCGCGCTTGGTACGCGCGCCCTTCTTGGCAGGAGCAGCCATTATTTCTTGGTCGCTTTCTTCTTGCCGGCAATCGCAACGCGCTTGCCCTTGTGCGTGCGCGCGTTCGTGTGCGTCCGCTGCCCGCGCACCGGCAGCCCCTTGCGGTGGCGCAGCCCGCGATAGCTGCCGATGTCCATCAGCCGCTTGATGTTCATGGAGACTTCGGTGCGCAGCGCGCCTTCCACCTTGTGCGCATTCTCGATGATCCGACGCAGCTTGTTCACCTCGTCGTCGTTCAGCTCCTGCACGCGACGATCCGGATTCACGCCCGCCGTCTCGAGAATCTTCTGCGCGGTCGGCAGACCGATGCCATAGATGTAGGTCAGGCCGACCTCGATCCGCTTGTTGCGCGGCAGGTCGACTCCAGCAATACGAGCCATATTCGCCTTATCCCTGCCGCTGCTTGTGACGCGGATTCTTCTTGCAGATGATGCGCACCACGCCGGCGCGCTTGATCACCTTGCAATGCTCACAAATCGGCTTGACGCTGCTACGGACTTTCATTCGAACGATTTCCTGTCACCTTATTATGGAACAGCTTTGAAATATAGTAACTTCCACCCAATCCCTCAAGCCCGCGTCAGCACCTGCGGCCCGTTCGCCGTGACCGCCACCGTGTGCTCGAAATGGGCACTCCGCTTCCGGTCCACCGTCACCACCGTCCACCGGTCAGCCAGCGTCTTCACGCCGGCCACCCCGGCATTGACCATCGGCTCGATCGCCAGCACCAGGCCGGCCTGAAGCAGCAGCCCCTTGCCCGGGCGGCCGAAATTCGGGACCTGCGGCTCTTCGTGCGGCTGCCGACCGATGCCGTGGCCGACCAAGTCGCGAACCACCGAGAAACCGTCCTTTTCCGCCACAGTCTGAACCGCGTGGCCGATGTCACCGAGCCGGTTGCCGGCCATCGCCTGCGCAATCCCGGCTTCCAGCGCCTTCTGGGTGGTCCGCAGCAAGGTCGCGGTCAGCGCGTCCACCTCGCCGACCGGCAACGTGATCGCCGCATCGGCAAACCAGCCGTCCAGCTTCACCCCCGCATCGATGCTGACCGCGTCGCCCTCCTGGAGTACACGCTTCCGGCTCGGAATGCCGTGCACGACCTCGTGATTGACCGAGGTGCACAGGCTGGCCGGGAACCCGTACAGCCCCTTGAAGGCCGGCGTCGCGCCCGGATGCGCGGTAATGAAGTCCTCCGCAAAGCGGTCCAGGTCGGCCGTGCTGCGACCCGGCAGCACCGCCGGGCGAATCGCCTGGAAGAGGGCGCCCAGGATGGCGCCGGCCCGGCCGATCGCCGCGATCTCGACGGCGCTCTTGAGCTGGATCACCGGTCCACGATCCGGAGAATGTCGGACTGCACGTCTTCGATGCCGCGGTCGCCATCGATGGTCCGTACCGGCACGCCGCGCGTGCGGAAGTAATCGAGGATGGGCGCGGTCTGCTGCCGGTAGACCTCGAGCCGCCGTACGACCGTGCCTGGTGCATCATCGGCACGCTGCACCAGTTCCCCGCCGCAACGGTCGCATTTGCCCTCGTGCTTCGGCGCATCGAAGTACACGTTGTAGACGGCGCCGCAATTGGGGCAGGAGCGGCGGCCGCTCAGGCGCTTGACCAGCGCGTCGTCGTCCACGTCCAGGACGACGACGGCATCGATCGGCTTGCCCAGCTCGGCCAGCAGGGCGTCTACTCCCTGCGCCTGCGGAATCGTGCGCGGGAAGCCATCCATGATGAAGCCGCTCGCGTCCTGCGCACTCTCGATCGTTTCTCGCACCAGACCGAGGATCACGCTGTCTGGCACCAGCTCGCCCGCGTTCATGAATTTTCGGGCCTCGAGCCCGCGAGGCGTGCCCGCCCGCGCGGCATCCCGCAGGATGTCACCGGTCGAGATTTTCAGCAGGCCGCGCCGGCCGGCGAGCATGGTGCCCTGTGTGCCCTTGCCGGCTCCGGGCGGACCGAACAAAACGAGATTCATGGCTCCCTATCCGAAAGCGCTGATGTGATAAGAGCGATGAAAGCGATGAGAGCGTGCTGCCCTCATTGCTCCCAACGCTCTTATCGCGTTCATCGCCCTTATCGCATCATCGCTACATGTAGCGCTGCCGGCCTCTGAACCGCACGCGTCCCTTCTTCATGAAGCCCTCGTAGTGACGCAGCAGCAGGTGCTGCTGCATCTGCTGCACCGTGTCGAGCGCGACGCCGACCACGATCAGCAGCGAAGTGCCGCCGAAGAAGAGGCCCTGCATGCCGGTCGCATCCGCGATCAGGAACGGCAGCAGCGCGATGAACGCAAGATACAGCGCGCCCGCGATGGTGATCCGGCTGAGCACGTGATCGATGTATTCGGCGGTACGCGCGCCCGGCTTCACGCCCGGGATGAACCCGCCCTGCTTCTTCAGATTCTCCGCCAGGTCGACCGGATTGAAAATGATCGCCGTGTAGACGTAGGTGAAGAACAGGATCAGCAGCGCATACAGGCCATAGTAGAGCCAGCTGCCCGGAGACAGCATGCGCGAGATATCGTTCAGGAACGGCGCATTGCTGAAGGCCGCGATGGTGCCCGGCACGATGATGATCGACTGCGCGAAAATGATCGGCATCACGCCCGACGAGTTGATGCGCAGCGGAATGAAGCTCTTCTGCCCTTCGCGCACGCGGCCGCGTCCCATCACTTTGCGCGGGATCTGCACCGGGATCTTGCGCATCGCCATGGTCATGGCGACTACGCCCGCGACCACGGCCAGCATCACGATCGCCATCAGGATCACCGCGAAAGGCGAAACCACGTCGGTCGTCACCGCTTCGATGGTACGACCGATGGCGCCGGGGAAGCCCTCGACGATCGAGAAGAAGATCAGCAGCGACATGCCGTTGCCGATGCCGCGTTCGGTGATCTGCTCGCCCAGCCACATGATGAAAATGGCGCCGAAGGTCAGGACCAGGGCGGTCGAGATCAGGAAGAACATCCCGGGCGTGCGAACCGCGCCCTCGATGTTCTGCATGAACGCCGCGTAGCCGTAGCCCTGCGCGAGCGCGAGCAGCACGGTCACGTAGCGCGTCCACTGCGTCAGCTTCTTGCGCCCGTCTTCGCCCTCTTTCTGCATCTTCTCGATGGAGGGCACGACCGCCGCCAGCAGCTGGAACATGATGCTGGCGGAGATATACGGCATGATGCCGAGCGCGAAGACGGTCGCGCGGCTGAGCGCGCCGCCCACGAACATGTCATAGACGCCGAACAGCGAGCCTTGCAGAGCCTGGAACTGCGCCCTCAGGACGCCGACATCGATTCCCGGGGCGGTGATGTGCGCGCCGACCCGGTACACGAGCAACGCCAGGAGCGTGAAGAGGATCTTCTCCTTCAGCTCCGGGATCTTGAACAGGTTCGGGATCGGGTTGGCCATGGCTCAAATCTCCAGCAGCTCGACGCTGCCGCCGGCCGCTTCGATCCTGGCGCGCGCCCTCTCGCTCACCTTGTGAGCGTGAACCGTGAGCTTCCGCGTCAGATCCCCGTCGCCGAGGATCTTCACCAGCTGGTTGCGGCCCGCCAGGCGATGCGCGTGCAGAACGTCGAGCGTGATATCGGACTCGCTCAGCTGCTCGAGCTGACCGACGTTCACGATCTCGTACTCTACACGGAAAGGGTTCTTGAAGCCGCGCTTCGGCACGCGCCGCTGTAACGGCATCTGGCCACCTTCGAACCAGGCCGGCATGCCGTGGTGCCCGGTGCGCGCCTTCTGGCCCTTGTGACCCTTGCCCGAAGTCTTGCCCTTGCCCGAGCCGGGGCCGCGGCCGAGACGCTTGCTGCCTTTGTTCGCGCCGGTTGGGCGTCCGAGCTTATGCAAATCTGACATTTACTTTTCTTCCTTGCCTTCCGCTTCGGTCACCTCGACCATATGCCGAACCTGGAACAGCATGCCGCGAATCGCCTCGTTGTCCGGCTGCACGACGCTCGCCTGGTGACGCAGCCCGAGCGCACGCAAGGTCCTGCGATGCGTTTCCGGGCGGCCGGCGCCGCTGCGAATCTGCGTAATCTTCAAGTACCGCGGCTTGGCCTCTGCCTTTTTCCTAGCCACGACGCACCCCTGCCATTCTGCGGCCGAGGCCGAGCTCTTCGACGCTCACGCCGCGCTCCGCCGCGATCATCTCCGGCGTCACCAGCTGCTCGAGACCTTCCATGGTCGCGCGCGCGACGTTGATCGGGTTGTTCGAGCCCAGACTCTTCGTGAGAACATCGGTTACGCCCGCCGCCTCGAGCACCGCGCGCACCGGACCACCGGCGATGACGCCGGTACCGGCACCCGCCGGCTTGAGCAGCACACGCGCGGCGCCATGCCGGCCGAGCGCTTCGTGCGGCAGCGTGCCGTTCACGACCGGAATCGTGACCATGCTGCGCCGCGCCTGCTCGAGACCCTTGCGGATCGCTTCCGCAACTTCGTTGGCCTTGCCGAGCGCGATGCCGACGTTGCCCTTCTTGTCGCCCACCGCGACCAGCGCGGTGAAGGAGAAGCGGCGTCCGCCTTTTACGACCTTCGCGACGCGGTTGACGAAAATGACGTTCTCGACCATGTCGCTCTCGGGACGCTCGCGACGCTTGTCGCGATCACCGCCACGTCCACGCTCGCCGCCGGGGCGATTCTGGTCGCTGCCGCCTTCGGTGCCGCCACGCGGCCCACCGCGACCACGACCCGGGCCGCCTCTTCCACCTGGTGCGTTTCTGTTTTGCATTCTAGAACTCCAGCCCGCCCTCGCGTGCGCCCTCGGCGAACGCGGCGATACGGCCGTGATACAGGTAACCACCGCGATCGAACACCACCTTCGTGATGCCCGCTGCCTTCGCCTTTTCGGCCAGCAGCTTGCCCGCCGCCCGGGCGAGATCTCTCTTCTTCGTGTCTTCCTGGTCGCGCAGCTGCTTCAGCTCCGGCGCGAGTGTCGAGACGCCCAGCAGCACCTTGCCGTTCACGTCGTCGGCGACCTGTGCCGACACGTTCTTCGAGCTGCGGTGCACGACCAGACGCGGCCGCTCCTGCGTGCCGCTCACCCGACGGCGGACGCGCCGGTGCCGCCGCGTGCGCGAGACTTCGCGATCCTTTGATTTCGTTCTCAATGCCATGGCTTACTTACCCGCCGTCTTGCCGGCCTTACGCCGGACCTGCTCGCCCTGATAACGAATGCCTTTGCCCTTGTACGGCTCGGGTGGCCGGAACTCGCGCAGCTCGGCTGCGACCTGTCCGACCTTCTGCTTGTCGATGCCTTCGACCACGAACGTGGTCGGCGCCGGCGCGGTCAGCGAAATGCCGGCCGGCTCCGCGTACTCGACCGGATGCGAGTAGCCGACGCTGACGACCAGGTTCTTGCCCTTCTTCTCCGCCTTGTAGCCGACGCCCACGATTTCGAGCGTCTTGCGGAAGCCTTCCGTCACACCCTGCACCATGTTGGCGATCAGCGCGCGGGTGAGGCCGTGCAGGGCACGGTCGGTCTTCTCATCGCTCTGCCGCTCGACGATGACTTCGCCGTTGTCGACCCGAATCTTCATGCTCGGCTCGAACCTGCGTGTCAGCTCGCCCTTCGGTCCCTTTACCTTCACGGTCGAGCCGGCGACCGTCACTTCGACGTTCTTCGGCAGCGTAACCGGCTTCTTGCCAATTCTCGACATAGTCTACCTCACCACACCAGCGCCATGACTTCACCGCCCACTTTGCTGGCGCGCGCCTGCTTGTCCGTCATCACGCCCTGCGAGGTGGAGACGATCGCGACGCCCAGCCCGCCGCGTACGCGTGGCAGATCCGCCGCCGACTTGTACACGCGCCGGCCCGGCCGCGAGATGCGCTGCACGTTGCGGATCACCGGGCGATCCTCGTAATAGCGCAGGTACAGGCGCAGCACGCCGTGGCGGCCATCATCCAGCACCTTGTAGTCCTGGATGAAATGGCTCTCCTTGAGGATGCGCGCGATTTCCGTCTTCAGTTTCGATACCGGCAGGTCCACGCGCTTATGCTTCGCAAGCGATGCATTGCGAACGCGCGTGAGCATGTCGGCAATTGGATCCGTCATCATACGTAGGTGTTTCTCCTATAGTATCCGGAATCTCAATGTCCGGACTTGTAGAAGGTGAAGAATATGCGACGGGGTGGAGGGGCGGAGGGGTGGAGGGCGATCGTTCTCGCCCTTACGCCCCTGCTCCTTACGCCCCTACGCCACTTACCAACTCGCTTTACGAACACCCGGGATCTCGCCGTTCAGCGCCAGCTCCCGGAAGCAAATACGGCACAGCCCGAACTTGCGCAGGAACGCGCGCGGCCGGCCACAGCGCGAGCAGCGGTTGACCAGGCGAACCTGGAACTTCTGCTTCTGCCTGGTCTTCTCGATCAGACCTTTTCTCGCCATTAGTCAGCTGCTCCCTTTTCCAGCTCCGTGCTGACGCCCACCGGCGTCTCGCCACGGAACGGCATGCCCAGCTCGCGCAGCAGCGCGAGGGCCTCATTGTCCTGGTTCGTGGTCGTCACGATCACGATGTCCATGCCGTGAACCTTCTGGACCTTGTCGTAATCGATCTCCGGGAAGATCATCTGCTCCTTGATCCCCAGCGTGTAGTTGCCACGCCCGTCGAAGGCGCGCGTCGGCAGACCGCGAAAATCGCGAATGCGCGGGACCGCCGCGTTGATGAAGCGGTCCAGGAACTCGTACATACGCGCGCCGCGCAGCGTCACCATCGCGCCGATCGGCATGCCCTGCCGGATGCCGAAGTTCGAGATCGCCTTGCGCGCTCGCGTGGTCACCGGCTTCTGACCGGAGATCAGCGTCAGCTCTTCGACGATCGAATCGAGCAGCTTCGGGTTCTTGGGAGCCTCGCCGAAACCGACGTTCAGCACGACCTTCTCGACGCGCGGAACCCGGAACGGATTGTCGAAGCCGAACTCCTTCATGAGCTTCGGCCGGACGCGCTGCTCGTAGTACGTCTGTAGTCTTGGCTTATGCATTGGTCCATCCACCATTACGCTTGATTGCGCTTGCGCGTGGGCTCACCGCTCGCCGGATCGATCCGCATCACGTTGGACGCGTGGATCGGCGCCTCGAACGAGACGATGCCGCCCTCGGGATTGTCCTGCGTCGGCCGCATGTGCCGCTTGCGCACGTTGACACCCTCGACGACCACGCGATTCTCCTTCGGCAGCACGCGCAGCACGTTACCTTCCGTGCCCGCGAAGTTGCCGCGAATCACCTTCACGCGATCGCCCTTACGCACGTTCATCTTGTGGCTCGAGATGTCACGTTTGCGACGACGACCGCCAATCGATACGCGTGCCATTACAGCACCTCCGGCGCCAGAGACACGATCTTCATGAACCGCTTCTCGCGCAGCTCGCGTCCGACCGGCCCGAAGATGCGCGTCGCGCGCGGCTCGCCCGCGTCATTGATGATGACGGCGGCATTGTCATCGAAGCGGATGTAGGAGCCGTCCGTGCGGCGCATCTCCTTGGCCGTGCGTACGACCACCGCCTTCGCGACGTCGCCTTTCTTCACCGTGCCGTTCGGCAGCGCGTCCTTGATGGCGACAATGATGATGTCGCCGATGGCCGCGTAGCGGCGGCTCGAGCCGCCCAGCACGCGAATGCACAGTGCTTCCTTGGCGCCCGAGTTGTCCGCGATCTTTACAATCGTTTCCTGTTGAATCATCGCCGCCTCACTTCGCCTTTTCGACGATCTCGACGACTCGCCACCGCTTCAGCTTCGAGAGCGGCCGCGTCTCGGTGATCTTGACCACATCACCTGCGCGGGCCGAATTCTCCTCGTCGTGCGCATAGTACTTCTTGGTACGCGCGACCTGCTTGCCGTAGAGTGGATGCGAAACGCGTCGCTCGACCGCGACAATCACGGTCTTGTCCATCTTGTTGCTCACGACCGTGCCGACCCGCGTCTTGCGGCTGCTTTTGTCGGTGGTCGTCTGCTCGGTGTCAGCCATCTTTACTGGTTCGCCGTCTCACGCTCACGAAGAATGGTGCGCATCCGCGCAACATCCCGGCGCAAGCTCTTGATCAATGCCGGATTCTCGATCTGCTGCGTCGCGCTGCGAAAGCGCAGACGGAACAGCTCTTCCTGGGCCTCCGAGATCTTGCTGCTGATCTCGTCGTCGCTCAGCTCACGAACGTCGCTCGCCTTCACTGCGCACCTCCTTCAGGCGCACGGTGGCGCTCTACGATCTTGCACTTGACCGGCAGCTTGGCGGCCGCCAGCTCGAACGCGCGCTTCGCGGTCGGCGCATCCACGCCTTCGATCTCGAACAGCACGCGCCCCGGCTTCACGACCGCGACCCACAGCTCCGGGTTGCCCTTGCCCTTGCCCATGCGCGTCTCGGCCGGCTTCTTGGTCACCGGCTTGTCCGGAAAGATCCGGATCCAGACCTTGCCGCCACGCTTGATGTGGCGGGTCAGCGCGACCCGGGCGGCCTCGATCTGGCGGTTCGTGACCCAACCCGGCTCCATGGTCGCCAAGCCGAAATCGCCGAACGCGACCGTGCTGCCGCGCTGCGCCATGCCGCGCATGCGGCCCTTCTGCTGCTTACGAAATTTGACTCGCTTCGGCGCCAGCATGATGCCTATGCTCCCGTCGAATAGGTGCGGCCGCGACGATCCTCGACCACTTCACCCTTGAAGATCCAAACCTTGATGCCGATCGTGCCGTACGTCGTCCGGGCCGTCGACGTCGCGTAGTCGATGTCCGCCCGCAGCGTGTGCAGCGGCACGCGCCCCTCGTGATAGCCCTCGACGCGCGCGATTTCCGCGCCGCCCAGCCGGCCACCCACCTTGACGCGAATGCCTTCGGCGCCCGCGCGCATCGCGCTCTGTACCGCCCGCTTCATGGCGCGCCGGAAGGAGATGCGCTGCTGCAGCTGATGCGCGATGTTGTCCGCCACCAGCTGGGCGTCCAGCTCCGGCCGCTTCACTTCCTCGACATTGATCGAGACTTCGCTCTTGGTCAGATGCGCGAGCTCGTCACGCAGCTTGTCGACCTCGGCGCCCTGCTTGCCGATCACCACGCCCGGCCGCGCCGTGTGCAGCGTGACCACGATCTTCTGCGGCTTGCGCTCGATCTCGACATCCGAGAGCGCCGCGTGACCGAGACGACGGTGCAGATACTTGCGGATCTGTTCGTCTTCCCTGATCAGATCGCTGAACTTGCCGCGTTCGGCGTACCAGCGAGATCTCCACGGCTTGATGATGCCGAGACGAAACCCGCGCGGATGCGTCTTCTGTCCCATTCCTATTCCTTCGTGTCGACCACAATGATCACGTGAGACGTCGGGCGCGTGATCGGCGCCGCCCTGCCCTGCGCCGCAGCGCGCCAGCGCTTCAGCTTCGAGCCTTCGTTCACGTATGCTTCCTTCACGTAGAGCTCGTCGACGTCGACGACCTCACCGCCGTTCTCCGCCTTCTGGCGCGCGTTCGCTACCGCGCTGCGCAGCGTCTTGTCGATGATCTCGGCGCCCTTCTTCTTGCTGAACTGCAGAATCGAGAACGCCTCGTTCACGTGCTTGCCGCGAATCAGGTCGATCGTCATCCGCAGCTTGCGCGGGCTGTGCCGGTTGTTGCGCGAAATCGCTCTGGCTTCCATCATCTCACTCACTTGCCCGCAGCCGGCTTGGCCTTCTTGTCGGCCAGCTTGCCGCCATGGCCGCGGAACAGCCGCGTCGGCGCGAACTCGCCCAGCTTGTGGCCGACCATGTTCTCGGTCACGTACACCGGGATGAACTTGTTGCCGTTGTGCACGGCCAGCGTATGGCCGACGAAGTCCGGCGAGATGGTGGACGCGCGCGCCCACGTCTTCACCACCTTCTTCTCGCCGCGCGTGTTCATGTCGCGGACTTTATCGAGCAGTCTCGGCTCGATGAACGGGCCCTTCTTCGTTGATCTCGACATTTCTCTTATGCTCCGCCCGTGGCCTTGCCACGGCGACGACCGCGAACGATGAACTTGTTCGAACTCTTCTTCTTGCGGCGCGTCTTCACGCCCTCCGGCTTGCCCCAGGGCGAGACCGGCGGACGACCGCCCGAGGTCTTGCCTTCACCACCGCCCAGCGGGTGGTCGACCGGGTTCATCGCGACCCCGCGCACCTTCGGGCGACGCCCTCTCCAGCGCATGGCGCCGGCCTTGCCGATCACCTGCAGCTCGTGGTCGATGTTGCCGACCTGGCCGATGGTCGCCAGGCACTCCTTGCGTACCATGCGCACCTCGGTCGAGGGCATACGCAGCGTGACGTGATCGCCTTCCTTCGCGACCACCTGCGCGCCGTTGCCGGCCGAGCGCACGATCTTGCCGCCCTGGCCCTTCTTCAGCTCGATATTGTGCACGGTGGTGCCGAGCGGAATCTCGCCCAGCGGCACCGCGTTGCCGGTGCGAATGTCCGCGCCCGGGCCGCTCGTCACCGTATCGCCCTGCTTCAGCTCGCGCGGGTGCAGGATGTAGCGCTTCTCGCCGTCCGCGTACTGAATCAGCGCGATGTTGGCGGTACGGTTCGGATCGTACTCGATCTCCCTGACCGTGCCCGGCACGCCGAACTTGTCGCGCTTGAAATCGATCTTGCGGTACATGCGCTTCGCGCCGCCGCCGCGCCGGCGCGACGTGATGCGGCCGTGCATGCCGCGGCCGCCGGTCTTCCTGACCGGCTCGAGCAGCGACTTTTCCGGCTCATCGCGCGTGATCTCGTCCGACTTGACGACCGTGCGGTAGCGCTGAGCCGGCGTAATCGGCTTGAACTTCTTGATCGGCATTTGTCACTCTCTGCTGTACTTAGGCCCGCAGCGTCCGCGCTGCGGGCTTGCTGGACTACCAGCGTTCTATGCCCCCTCGTACACATCGATCCGCTCGCCTTCAACGAGCGTCACGATGGCTTTCTTGTAGCCTGGCTTCTGGCCGTAGGACGTACCGACCCGGCGCCATTTGCCCCGGTAATTCGCGGTGCGGACGCTGTCGACCTTCACATCGAACAGCTTCTCCACCGCATGCTTGATCTCGATCTTGTTCGCGTCGCGATTCACGATGAACGTGTACGCGCCGCGATCGTCGGCCAGCTCGGTCGACCGCTCGGTCACGACCGGGCGAACGATGATCTGTCGCGGGTCACGCATTGGCGGCCTCCTTCACCTTCTCGAGCGCGGGCGCTTCGATGATCACGGTGTCCGCCCACAGCACATCGTAGGTCGACTCCTCACCGAACGGCCGCACCTGCACACCCTCGAGGTTGCGCGCCGACAGCCACACGTTCTCATTGTGACCGTTGGTCAGCACCAGCGTGTTGCCTTGCGCGCCAGTCGTCTCGAGCAGGTTGACCACGTCCTTCGTCTTCGGCGCATTGATGCCGATCGCCTCGAGCAGAATCACGTTGCCGTCCTGCGCGCGCACGTTATAGGCGCTCTTGCGCGCCAGCCGCTTCACCTGCTTCGGAACATCCTCGTGGAAGTTCCGGTTCGCGCGCGGACCGAAGACGTTGCCGCCGCCCCGCCACTGCGGCGAGCGGATGGAGCCCTGACGCGCGCGGCCGGTGCCCTTCTGGCGCCACGGCTTCTTGTTGCCGCCCGCGACAAACGCGCGCGTCCTGGTCGCCGCGGTCGCTTGGCGCTGGTTCGCGAGATACGCCTTGACGACCTGGTACATGGCCGCCTCGTGCACCGTCCCGTCGAACAGCTGCTCGGGCAGCGCCTGCTCGCCCGTCTGCTTGCCTTCAGCCGAAAAAATTCGTGCCTTGAACATAGTTGTTGTGCGGATCAGGTTTCACTTTTGCGTTCCGTGGCAAAAGTGAAACCTGCGACCGCTCCTTTATACCTTCTTGATGTAGAGCACGCTGTTGCGCGCGCCCGGCACGCCGCCGCGGATGTAAATCAGGTTCCGCTCGGCATCCACTTTCTCGACGCGCAGGTTGAGCGCCGTCATCTGCTCGTCGCCGTATTGCCCGGGCATCTTCTTGCCCTTGATCACGCGCGACGGATTGGTGCCCGGTCCCAGCGTGCCGGGGTTACGCGCCTTCGGGTGACCGTGCGAGCCGGGACGGCCGCGGAAGCCGTGACGCTTCACGACGCCCTGGAAGCCGCGCCCCTTCGTGTTGCCGACCACCTTGATGCGATCACCCGCCTGGAACTGCTCGACCGTGAGCTGCTGTCCGATCTCGTACGCGCTCGCGTCCGCGACTTTGAACTCCTTCAGGAGCTCCGGCGCGTGCTCGAGATTCGCTTTGGCGGCATGGCCGCGCTCGGCCTTCGACGAGTTCTTGTCCTTCTGCGCGCCAAAGCCCAGCTGCACCGCCGCGTACCCGTCCTCGTCCTGGTTCTTCACCTGGACGACCGGACACGGCCCGGCCTGCACGACCGTCACCGGGACGGCGGCACCCGTGTCCGTAAAGATCTGGGTCATGCCCAGCTTTTTTCCGATCAACCCGGCCATACCGCTAATCCACCTTGATCTCGACGTCCACGCCGGCCGGAAGATCCAGCTTGGTGAGCGCATCGATCGTTGCGGGCCGCGAATCGAGAATCTCGACGACGCGCTTGTGCGTCTTGAGCTCGAACTGCTCGCGGCTCTTCTTGTCCACATGCGGCGAACGCAACACGGTCCAGCGCTGCACTCGCGTAGGAAGCGGAATCGGGCCGCTCACGCGCGCGCCCGTCTTTTCCGCCGTGCGCACGATGTCCGCCGCGGTCTGATCGATCACCGCATGATCGAACGCCTTCAACCGAATTCTGATCTTGCCGGCCATGGTTGCCCGTTCGCCTTACTGAATGACTTCGGTGACGACGCCGGCACCGACCGTACGGCCGCCCTCGCGAATCGCGAAGCGCAGCTCCTTCTCCATGGCGATCGGGCTGATCAGCTCGATCACCATCTGGATGTTGTCGCCCGGCATGAC
>JBQTJO010000415.1:0-5448 GCA_052387015.1 Gemmatimonadota bacterium | reverse complement strand
ACTTAGGTGCTCGAGCTCGCCGGCGCCCACGCTCGCGCTGCCCGCCGGAAGCCTGAACTCGTCCATGCCGATGCGCGTCCGGGTGAGCTGCTGCACTCGTGCCTCGACACGCAGAAGCTCCAGAGCGCCGGCTGGCGGCCGGATCGTGCCATCGAGGACGGCTTGCGCATCACATACGAATACCTTCGAAACGGAGCGAAAGGGTGATACTCGGGCAGATCGGCGCGGCCGCGGAGCAGGCCGCGCCTTCGGCACTTCAGCTCATCGCGCATGGCACCAAGACCACCTGGATCGTGCTGGCCGTCACGGTCGCGGCATCGATCGGCAGCTGGATCATCATATTCTGGAAAATCGGGCAGTTCAGGCGCAGCAAGCGCGCCGGCATCCGCTTCACCGAAGCGATGCAGCACGCGCAACGGCTCGAGGACGCGCACAAGGTCATCCTGCGCCTGCCGGAATCGGCGCACAGCCGCGTATTCCGGACCGGCATCAACTTCTTCAGCGAGCTGCGTCCCGGCGCACTGAAGGAAAATGCGCCGCCCACGGAAGGCATCTCCGATACCCAGCTCAATGCGCTCTGGCTCGTCCTGCAAAAGATTCAGGACCAGGAGCGTGACATCCTCTCCGCGGGCCTGGTCTGGCTTTCCGTAATCGCCGTGGTTTCGCCGCTCATGGGGCTGCTCGGCACCGTGATCGGTATCATGGACTCGTTCATGGGAGTCACGGCGTCGGGATCGGCCAACATCGGCGCGGTCGCGCCCGGTATCGCGGAAGCGCTCATTGCGACCGCGGTCGGCCTGGTCGCGGCCATTCCCGCGGCCATCGCCTACAACTATTTCGTCACGCGCCTGAACTCGTTCAGCGGTGAGCTGGAAGGCTTTGCCAGCGAGTTCATCGGCGCGCTCGCCCGGGAAGGCAGGCTCTGATGCTCCATACCCGCTCGCGCGTCCGGCGCGATCACCTGACGGCCGGCGCGGATATCACGCTCACCAATCTGATCGACGTTGCCTTCGTGCTGCTCATCATCTTCATGATCACGGCGCCGATCCTTCAGGGCGGCATCGAGGTCGCGCTGCCCAAGGCGGCATCCTCGCCGATCACATCGCAGGAAGGCGTGATCGTCTCGATCACGCGCACCGGCACGATTCACATTGGCGAGGTGCCGGTCCGGAGCCTGGCCGAATTCGAGCGCATATTTCCGAGCTACATGAGCCGGCAGGCGAAGAAGTACGCGTATCTCAAGGCCGACGAAGACGTGCCGCACGGCCGCGTAATGCAGGTGCTCGGACTCATGAACAAGCTGGATGTCGGCTCGGTCGGCATGGTGGCCGATCCGGCGGTGCAGGGCCGCTGATGGCCGACGTCTTCCACGCCCGCTATTTCGCACCACGCCGGCCGGCCCGCGGGCCGGGTCGGGGCGCGTTCGCGGCGGCGGTGCTGCTTCATCTCCTGCCCCTCGTCGCGCTGGTCGGCAACGTGTTCGATGCCGCCGAGCCGCTGCCCCAATACAAG
Organism: Gemmatimonadota bacterium; assembly: GCA_052387015.1. Taxonomy (GTDB): domain Bacteria; phylum Gemmatimonadota; class Gemmatimonadetes; order Longimicrobiales; family RSA9; genus CBJLQC01. Next base: position 3,936 of record JBQTJO010000415.1, on the reverse strand, counting down.
GTCTACCGCGTCGACATCTACTCGCCGCCGCCGCAGGTGGAAGGCAAGCCGGAGGCGCCGCCGCAGCCGACGCAAACCATCGTCCAGCCGGCCGAGGCGAAAACGGTTGCAGTCGAGCAGAAGCCGGCGCCCGCGGTCAAGAAACCGGCTCCTCCGAAAAACGTCACGACCGGCACCGGCAAGAGCGCTGTCGCCAAAGGACGGAACCCCGATCCGAAATCGGTGGTAGGTGGCGAGGGTCTCGACGTGCACATGGCCGGCGAGGAATTTCCGTATCCGGAATACCTGGAGAACATCATCATCCAGTTGAACCGCTACTTCCGCTGGACGGGCGCGCCCAACCTCGATACCAGGATCGGCTTCGAGATCATGCGCGACGGTTCGGTGAGCAACATCCGCGTACTGCGGAAGTCGGGCAACATCAACTTCGATCTGGAAGCGATCAGCGCGATCGAACAGGCCGGCAAGCGCGGCGCGTTCGGTCCGCTACCCAGGGGCTGGGTAGCGAATCGCTTGCCGATTGCCTTCAGCTTCCTGCCACCCGGACGATAATGCAGTCTTCGCGAACCTGTTTGTTGCTCGTGCTTCTGCACAGCTTTGCGACCTTGTTGTATCCACAGGATACAACCCGCGTGCCGGCCGGCGTCGAGCTGATCGGACGCTACAACGTGGCGAAGCGCCCGCTGATCGCGGTGCGGCGCACGGAAGCCGCCGCGCCGGCCCAGGCCGCGCAGCTCGTGAGCGCCATCATTCAGCGCGACCTGGAATACAGTGATCGCTTCGAGATCGGTGCGGTGCCTGCGGGTCTGGCGACCGGGCCCGTCGACTACCGCGCATGGAACAGCCTGAACGTGTGGTACCTGATTCAGCCCGTGCTGACGGCGGCCGCGCAGGGCTACCAGCTGCGCGTGGACGTGCACGACATCGTTTACGGCACACTGAAGGGCTCCGCCACGCATCAGCTGCCGCTCGAGTCTGCGGCGGGTTTCCGCATGGCGGTGCACGCGGCGTCGGATGAAGTCGTGCGCCTGCTGGCCGGACAACCGGGTATCGCGGCCACGCGCGTGGCCTACACGCGGCGCGCGGGCAACGGCTACGAGCTGATGGTGGTCGATTCGGATGGTGAAAACGTCGAGCGCGTGCTCGGCTCCGATGGCATGATCTACTCTCCCAGCTGGTCGCCCGACGGCAAGAGGCTCGCGTACGCTGTGCGCGTCAGCTCGGGCAAGGTCGAGCTGCACGAGCGCGAGCTGGCGACCGGCCGCGTGCGTGTGATCAGCTCGCGCCCGGAATTCAGCTTCACGCCGGCCTACTCGCCGGATGGCAAGAAGCTCGCTTTGACGTTGACGGTCGGATCGATCGCCCAGGAGATCAATGAATACGATCTGGAGCGCTCGTGCTGCCTCCGCCGGCTGACGCGTGGGCCGCGCGATGATCTGAACCCGACGTACTCACCCGATGGGACGCGCATCGCCTTCAACTCGAGCCGCCTCGGGCAGCTGCACGTCTTCGTCATGCCTGCAGCAGGAGGAGAGGCGACTCTGCTCACGCCATACACCGGTGGCGAATCGGCGCATTTCGCCGCACCCGAGTGGTCACCGGTGGCAGACAACATTGCGTTCACCGGGCAGTCTCGCGGTGGCTTTCAAATCATGATCGCAAATGCGAATCGACCGGGTGTCGCGGCTCAGATCACGAGCTCGGGAGACAACCAGGATCCGAGCTGGGCGCCGGACGGTCGACACCTGGTGTTTTCGCGGGTAGGCAGGGACGGATCCGGCTTGTACATTATCGACAGCCAGGCCGGCACCATGCGCAGACTGGTCGCAGGCAGCCGGCTGCAGATGGCAGATTGGTCGCCTGTGCTGCTCCGGAGTGGTACGGCACAGGCTAACGGTGATTAATCCACGGCGGAGGTGGACATGACGAGACGTACGGGCGTACTTGGACTGTTGGCGGTGGCAATCGTGCTGGGCGCTTGCCGGAAGGAGGAGCCGGAGCAGCCCGCTCCAGTGGTTACACCTCCGGTCGAAACGCGCGATACGGCGGCCGAGCGCAGGGCGCGCGAGCGCGCTGATTCCATTGCCCGTGCGGAGGCCGAGCGGCGCGCGACGGAAGCGGCGGTCGCGGCGGCGCGCAGTACGCTGGCCGAGCTGGTGTTCTTCGATTACGACGAGTCCGACATCCGCTCCGACATGCAGGACGTGCTGGACCGCAAGGCGGCCGTGCTGCGGGGCAACCCGAACGTCACGCTCCGGATCGATGGCCACGCGGACGAGCGCGGCACGGTCGAGTACAACCTCGCACTGTCGCTGCGGCGCGCTAACTCGGTTCGTGAGTACCTGACCGGCGCGGGCATCGACGTCGCGCGTCTCGAGGTCGCGGGCTTCGGTGAAGAGCGGCCGCTCGAGAGCGGCACCGCCGAGAGCGCGTATGCGAGAAATCGCCGCGCCGAGTTCCAGATCACTCGCGGTGGGGACAATCTGGTTCCTGCCAGATAGGCTTCGAGAATGGAAGCAGCGATGAAGTCGACGAATCGGCGCGGGCTCATGCTCGCGCCGATTGCGTGCCTGATCCTGATGACCGGCTGCGTCGCGACCAAGGCGGATGTGCGCCGGTTGCGCGCGGATCTGGCCGCGCTCCAGGCCACGCAGGACTCGCTGTACCGGGAGTCGATTCGCCAGGCCGGCGCGCTGGCCGACAGCGTGCGCGCGAGCGCCGAAATGCTGCGCGTCACGCGCGGCCAGCTCTCCAACCAGATCCGCCAGCTGCAGGACATGCTGGTTGCGGTGCAGCTGCTGCTCGGTCAGAGCCAGCAGCGCATCACCCAGCTGCGCGAGCAGCTGGAGCGCCAGCAGCAGCCGGTTACCGCAACGCCGCCGCTGGCTCAGCCGCCGGACGGTGCGCCGGATGCCGGGACGCTGTACACGCTAGGCCGCACCAAGCTCGAGGAGAAGTCGGCCGCGGCTGCGCGCGCCGCATTCGAGCAGCTGCTCTCGCAATACCCGCAGCACGAGCGCGCGGCGGACGCTCAGCTCGGGCTGGGCGAGGCCTACCTGATCGACGGCGATCTCGAGGAGGCGATCGCGGAGTTCGAGAAAGTGGCGGCCGCGTACCCGACCTCGCCGCGCGCGCCGGAAGCGCTGTACAAGGCGGGCCAGGCCTCGGAAGCGCGCGACCGCAGAAGCGACGCTCGGCGCTTCTACGACCTGGTGGTCAAGCGCTATGCCGATTCGCCGAGCGCGCGCCTGGCACAACAGAGGCTCAGGGCTTTGCGCTGATGCGTTGTCCGTACTGCCACGCGACCGAGGACCGGGTCGTCGACTCGCGCAGCAGCCGCGAAGGCGGGGCGATCCGGCGGCGGCGGGAATGCCTGAGCTGCGGTCGCCGCTTCACGACGTACGAGTACGTCGAAGAGCGGCAGCTCCAGGTCGTAAAGCGGGATGGCACCATCGAGTCGTTCGACCGTCGCAAGCTGCTGCGCTCGATCCGGCTCGCGTGCGTGAAGCGCTCGGTCAGTGCGCATGACATCGAGACCATCGTCGCCGAGATCGAGGACGATCTCATGCAGCGCGGCCTCGATGAAGTCGAGTCCGGGCTGATCGGCGAGCTCGTGATGGAAAAACTCAAGACGCGCGACTACGTGGCCTACGTCCGTTTCGCCTCCGTCTACAGGAACTTTCAGGATATTGACGAGTTCTACGAGGAGCTTCGCGAGCTGAGCGCGCGCCGCGCGCGCAACGCTCAGAGCGAAGGACAGGTTGAACTGCCGTTCTAACAGAGCGGGGCAGGATTAACTTTTGCATTTGGTGGCAAAAGTTAACCCTGCCGCCGCACATTTGAAGCGATGGGAAAGCGAAACCGCGGATCGGCTGAGATGCCGTTCCTCGATCATCTCGAAGAGCTCCGCTGGCGTCTGCTCAAGAGCATCGCCGC